>JAAURD010000096.1 GCA_012034075.1 Chloroflexaceae bacterium
CTCCTTGGGAGAGGGGCCGGGGGTGAGGGCCGAGAATCGAACTGATACGCCTGTGCAATCGTCTGTGAGATACGAGCGATCAACGGCCGCACGGCATCATCGAGGAGATACCCCTCACGATAAGCATAGATCGCTACCAGATACTCATGCCCATCCAGACGAATAATGCCGACATCGGCTTGCATGTCATCCAGCCATGCCCCCTTATGCTCGACCCGCGTTCCCGGCGGGAGCCCTGCTACCAGCCGCGTTGCATCGCTACTCTGTGCCAGTATATCGAGCATTTCCTGGCAGCGTTTCGCTGAAAGCGTCTCTGGAAAGTGCTGGAGCAAGCGGCCTGTGCCATTACGACACTCGTCAATCCATAAAAACACCTGGCTGATCTCTTCCGCCGTCGTCTGCATCCATGGATCAGTCACCGGTACAGATTCAGTCGCATACCCATCAGCAGGATCACGCCGGACCGCCGGCGTGATCATCGATAACCTCATCTGGTAGCCATCCTGTCCAGCATCATACGGATACAACTGCACCGTATCCGACAAACCCAGCGTATGCAACATCGTTGTCATCTCTTCGGCGCCGAGCTGGGCCGAATAACCATCATCCACGCCACCACCAGCCCCCAGTGCCAGCATCGCATTTGCCGACCAGTTATTGCTGTACACAACCATCTGATAGAGCAAATCGTATTCAGTATCGTCAAATTCAGGAACATGGGCATACACATAGAGCAAGATCGCCACTTTCATCACACTCGCCGCTGGAAAGATGACATCGGCATGATATGATGCCGTTCTCGTACTGTTGAGATCACGCCAGTAAAAGCCAATCGTGCCATCCCAGACCATATCAAGCGTTGCAACATAAGCACCTAACTCATCCAATGTGATATGACCGTCAGATTGCTCAGATGATAACGACAACGGCTCTGGTGTTGCCAGACTACGAGAAACACCCGAAAAAGAAACCAGGACGAGAAACCAACTGAGTATGCGAAGCAACCGAACCATAGCAACATCTCCTATTCTGCTGAGAAAAGACCTGCTTCAGATAACATACGCAAATCGATTACCGATAGTACGACCAGACATCTTGGAAAAGACGAACAGAGAGTCATTCGTTACCGTCGCCGTGTTCCATCCATGGTGACGATACCCTGGTTACAGCGCTGTGGATATACCGTTCTGTGTGCTATTCAATTATGATCGTTGATGGCCGGGGTCAAATACATCACGCAGGCCATCACCCACAAGCGTCACAGCCAGCGTGGTTAGCGCAATTGCCATGGTTGAGGCAATCAATAACCATGGTTGCGTGTTCATACTATTTTTGCCCTCCAGAATCATCGTTCCCCAACTCACCGGAAAGAGGGCATCAGGATCGGTCACCTGGCGCAAACCAATACCAAGGAAGGCCAGGGTCGCTTCGGTAATCATAGCAGATGGCACCAGCAAAACACTTGCCACGATGATCAACCCAATCGTCTGTGGCAGCATATGCCGGAGGAGAATATGTTGCATTGGAGCACCGAGTGCCCGTGCCGCCTCAACAAACGCACGTTCTTTGAGCGATAGCACCTCGGATCGCACCAGGCGGGCAATATCGACCCAGCTGACCAGCGCTAGCAGGGCAAACAGCAATGGGAATCCATTCATAAACGTCCCTACTGGTGTATCACGCAGCGCAAACATAACAACAATAAAGAGCAGGATCGACGGAAAGGCTAGCACAATATCGGCCAGCCGCATCAATAGGGCATCTGTCAAATGACCGTAAAAACCGGCGATTAAGCCAATACATGTACCAATACCGGCGGTTAATAGCATCGTAATCACCCCAACGAGCAGCGAGGTTCGGCTCCCATAGATCAATCGGCTGAAAATATCACGACATGAGCGATCTGTACCCAACCAGAACCAGGGGGTATCATCTGTAGCAGGCGCAGCCGTTGTCACCGTGTGGGTCAGCCAGCTCGGTGGTTGCAGGCAATAGCCGGGGAAATCTCGCACAGGGTTATGTGGTGCCAACAACGGTGCTGCAAATGCCACAACGGTGAGCCAGCCTAGATAGATCAACCCGATCAGAGCGAGGCGGTTGTGACGCAAACGATGCCAGAAGTCAACTGTCTGCTGCCCTGCCATCGTTATCCCTGAGTGCGAATACGCGGGTCGATCAAGCTGTAGCAAATATCAACGAGCAGCGTCCCCAACACAATCGCCGTGGCATACACCAGGGTGGTGCCCATAATCATCGAATAATCGCGGTTATCAATTGATTCGACAAAAAAAACGACCAATACCAGGTACACCAAAGACGGCTTCAATAATAATCGCCCCTAACAGCAGATCAATCATCAAAGGAGCAAGGACCGTGATCACCGGAATCGCTGCATTCCGTAACATATGGCGACCAATAACACCATAGGGCGATAATCCCTTGGCTCGTGCCGTGCGAATATAATCATGATGCCTAACTTCTAGCACCGCTGCCCGCGTGATACGAGTAACCCCGGCCATCGCCACAAAGCCCAGCACCAACCCCGGCGCCAGATAGGGCGGCCAGGTATCCCAATCGCTGGTTGCCACTGCAATCCATTGAAGCTGTGTGCCAAAGATCACCAACACCAGTAATCCCAGCACAAAAGCTGGAATAGCAATCCCTACTGTGGTGATCAGGCGGCTGAGATGGTCGAACCAGGTATTTTGTTTCATTGCCGCCAGCACACCCAGTGGAAGCCCACCCACCAGCATAACCACAATCGCAATACTACCAAGGCGCAGCGAATAGGGCCACTGCTCAAGCAGAATATCTTGCACATGCTTCCCCCGCTGCCGATATGATGGCCCGAGATCACCCTGGAGTGCATTGAGCAGATAATTCCCGAACTGACTATCGATCAGGGCAGGTGTAAGTGAGAACGGGTTGCGGTCGCCCTCCTGCCACTGATTAAACATTTGTTCGGTATTGATATACGGTGGTTTATCCAGACCAAAATAGGCGTTGAGCGCACGCAACGTGCGTTCATTCACCTGTTTGCGTGAACCATCAGCGTCAAATGGTCCACCAGGTGCCTGATGCATCAGGGTAAATGTTATCAGGGCCACCAGGAAGAGGACTGGTATTGCCCAGAGGATACGACGAGCACAAAAGAGTACCACTTTTGTTGTATTATGTAATCCTTATACGAACCAAGCGAAACAGATGCCCTGTCTCTCTTTATTGTACCATATCGAGCAACAAACAACGTGAGTCCGTCTTTTGCCCTTGCCCCGGAGGTTTATCGTGGTGTACAATACTCATGACGACTCTGCCAACAACCGTGCAGATTAGAAAGAGATACCATGCTGCTTCCATCGTTCATCTACCCAGAAGCTCTCTGGCTTTTATTAGTCATCATACCCCTCTGGGCGCTTGCTTTTGCTGGGCCACGCCGGCTCTCACCCGGTCGTTTCTGGGCGAGCCTGGCCCTGCGTACTGCTATCGTTGTGGCACTGGTGTTGAGCCTTGCCGGTACGCAACTCGTCCAGAGTACCGATCATCTTACCACGATTTTCCTAATCGATAGCAGTGACTCGATCACGCCTTCGGACCGGGCGCGAGCAGAGACGTTTGTGCAGCAAGCTATGCGCACCATGGGCGAAAACGATCAGGCAGCCCTGGTGGTCTTTGGTCAGAACGCGCTGGTTGAACGGGCGCCCAGCACAAACGCCACACTTGGCAGCTTAACATCGGTACCGGTTGCAACCGGCACCAACATCGAGGAAGCCATCCAGCTTGGTATGGCCCTCTTTCCCGCCGATACCCAGAAGCGTCTGGTGCTGCTGAGCGATGGCAGTGAAAATACGGGAACAGCGCAAGATGCCGCCAGTCTCGCCGCTGCCCGCACTATTCCGCTTGATATTGTCGAGCTTTCTGGTCCCCATAGCACAGTAGAAGTGCTGATCAATCGAATTGATGCTCCGGATCGCGTGCGCAGTGAGCAATCTGTGCCACTCGTTATCGATGTTGAAAGTACAACCGACCAGTCAGCCCGGCTGCGTGTTTTTGCCGATCAAGAACAAATCTCCGATCAGCAAGTAACCCTCCAGGCCGGCAACAACCAGTTTCGGGTAACCGTACCAGCCGAAGGACAGGGTTTTCGGCGGTATCGTGCCGAGATTGAGCCAACCGAGGATGGGCGTCTGCAAAACAACGAAGCGGCAGCCCTGGTACAGGTACAGGGGCCACCACGTGTGCTCCTGGTCGAAGGGAAATCAGACGATGCACACAATCTGCTGGCGGCGTTAGAAGCAGCCAATGTCATGGCTGAGATGATTGATCCAGCTGCGTTACCAACCAGCCTGACCGATCTCAGTGCCTATGAAGCGCTGATACTCGTGAATGTCCCCGCACGCGATCTCCCCGTCAAAGCTATGGCGCTTATTCCTTCCTATGTGCGTGATCTCGGGAAGGGCCTGGTTATGATCGGCGGCGATCAGAGCTATGGCGTGGGTGGCTACGGTCGTACCCCGATTGAAGAAGCCCTACCAGTCTATATGGATGTTCGCAACCGTCAGGAACGCCCCGACCTCGCTATTGCTTTTGTCATCGATAAATCCGGCAGTATGGATGCCTGCCACTGTGCTGGTCCCAACCGGAGTATGGCCCAATTCCAGGATGGCGGTGAGCGCAAAGTTGATATTGCCAAAGAGGCCGTGATCCAGGCTTCGGCCCTGCTGGGTAGTCAAGATACCATCGGGGTGATTGCCTTCGACAGCAGTGCTCACTGGGTCTTACCTGCAACGACCGGTAGTACGCCCGACCAGGTCGCCGATGCCGTGTCGAACGTGCGTCCTCGTGGCAATACCAATGTCCGTGCTGGCCTCGAATCGGCACAGCAAATGCTCAATGAAACCGAAGCGCGGATCAAGCATGTCATCCTGCTCACCGATGGCTGGGGCAATGGCGGCAGCAATATTGACCTGGCCGAAACCATGAACGATGAAGGCATAACCATATCGGTAGTTGCCGCCGGTGGTGGCTCCGCCGACTTCCTCGAAGACCTGGCGCTTGCCGGCGGTGGCCGCTATTATGCCGCTGATGATATGTCTACGGTACCGCAAATTTTTCTGCAAGAAACCATCGTTGCTGCTGGCAACTATATTATCGAAGAGCCGTTTTTGCCCGCCGTTGCGGCCGATAGCCCGGTGTTGCAGGGGTTTGAGGCTGGCTTGCCTATCCTGCATGGCTACAATGGCAGTACCATCAAAGACACCGCTCGCAGCGTGCTCGTCTCGAATGACCAATCGCCCGTTATGGCCCAGTGGAACTATGGCCTGGGCCGCAGCATTGCCTGGACCAGTGACATGAAAGGGCAATGGGCCAGCGATTGGGTTACCTGGGCTGATTTCCCGCGCTTTACGGCCCAAATGGTCGATTGGGTGCTGCCGGCCGATACCTCGCAAGGGGTCGCTGTCGATATTGAGACCGATGGCCTTCAGACCGTGGTTACTGCTCTTGTTCAGGATGACAGCGGTCAGCCGCGTGAAAGCCTGGAACTGGAAGCGCGTCTCATTCCGGCAACCAGCACCTCGAGCACCGACGAACCAACCGAAGCATTGCCCATACCCCTGACCCAGGTCGCACCGGGCGAATACCGCACCGGCATTGCCAACCCGGCCCCAGGCAGTTATCTCATTCAGATCATTGGGCATGAGAACGATCAACCAGTACTCCAGGAGATGGTCGGTTTTGTCGTACCCTATTCGCCTGAATACCGCCAGAACCAGTTTAACCCGGCCATCCTGGAAGCGTTACGAGCACGCACCGATGGTAACGTGTTGACTGAACCGGCCCAGGCCTTTACCCATAATCTCTCCAGCGTCACCCGCGCACAAGAAATCGCCCTCCCGCTGCTCTTGCTGGCACTGCTCCTGTTGCCATTTGATATTGCTGCTCGTCGTCTGCTGCTGCGCCAACGTGATCTGCAAGATGCCCGTGCATGGGTGCAACAGCGCATCCAACCGGGCAACCGTTCAGCCCAGCCTGCGCCCGATCCATCGCTGGTTCGCCTCTCACAGGCCCGCAACCGCACGCGCTATCAATCGCTCACACTTGCCAACAACGCATCTCAGAGCAAAAAACCCGACAGCAACACCGTCAATCAGGGCAGCGAAACAGTTGATGTTGTGAGAGAACTGCGTCCGGAGAGCCATGATCGTGACAAGCAATCGCCGATGAAACTGCCGCAGACTGCCGCAGCAAAGCCAGCAGCACCATCATCCGCTCAGACAACGGCGAGCGATGCTGCCCCCCCGACCGAAGACCCGCTGGAGCGGCTACGCAAAGCGAAAGAACGTGCCCGAAAACGCGTTCGTGGAGAGGAGTAAGCATACCCGGTCGTTGTTCGGCCGGTTGCATCTTTTGCGGATTTGGATTATCATTTTTACATCGATCATGAGCATGGCGCTATAGATAGATGAAAGGAATACCTGCAGCGGAAGCAGTCACACGAGGATAGGTGCCACACTCCACCGGTTCCGACCGGTTCAATGAAGCGATTATCATCTTCGCTCGCTTTTGCATGGAAGATATTATGTATCAGGCTGACACAATTCAAACCGAAACCACCGACTTTGATTTTATTGAAAGTATTGGGCATACCTGGCCTCGCATTGGTGAACTGATTACCGATTTGTACCATGATCAGGCGATTGAGACCCGTATGGGGCGTTTGCGCCATATCGGTGCCATCTGGTACTCACAAGGTGGCTCCGCCGATATCCTCACCGAACTGGGCCTGGCACTGGCTGAACGCCTATCGCTGGCACGTGGCCTTGTGATCAGTGAGTTATTGCTGGCCTATGGTGCAACCCAGGAAGAGCAACGCACCCGCGATTGGGAAACCCATCTGCTCAACCGTGTGGCCGAACTCGATGGCCTGCACCGCATTATCTGTGCCGCCAATTCAACGCTCGATCTGGATGCATCGCTCCAGATGGTCGTCGAAACCGTCGCCCAGGTCGTCGGTGTGGAAGTCTGCTCAATTTATCTCTATGAGTATCATCGCAATGAACTCGTCTTGCGGGCAACTCATGGTCTCAACCAGGCATCGGTGGGGCAAGCCGTCACCCGCGTTGGTGAAGGTGTCACTGGCTGGGCCGCCCAGCTTGGTGCGCCCGTCGCTGTGCGTGATATCTTTGAAGACCCCCGCTACATGATTGAACCCCAACCTGGTGAACAGGTGTTTCATTCCATGCTGGCCGTACCAATCGTGCTCTTCAGCGCAGGCAGGTTCCAATATAGTGCCGATAAACTGCTTGGCGCGATTAGCATTCAGACCCGTGGGCCACGCGACTTCACCCAGGAAGAGAACAATTTTGTCGAAGTCGTTGCTGGCGAACTGGCCTTCTTTATCACCAACGCCCAACTCTACCAGCAAACCGATGATCGGCTGCATCAAAAAGTGCTCGAACTCACCACCCTGCAACAAGTCTCCAAGCATATTGCCGAGCAGATTGGTCTGCGTGAAGTGCTTAACCTGATTGCCGAAAAAGCCGTCGATCTCTCAAAAGCCAACCACGCCGATATCTTTCAGCTCAACGACGATGGCACGCTGCAACTGGCCGCCAGTTATGGCAACAATATGCGCGATAAAGTCCATACTTTTGCCGTTGAAACAGTGCGTACCGGTCAACCCCTGGCCGTGCTCAATGCCTATCAAGACGAACGCTTCCCCGAACTGGCTCAGGTTGCCCAGCATGAGGGGTTCCATTCGATATTTTGCATGCCCCTGCGGGCACGTGAGCACACCATTGGCAGCATCTGCCTATATACCAACCAACCCCATCATTTTGACTATGACCAGGTGCGCTTGCTCAGCACCTTTGCCGATGAGGCCGCTATTGCTATTGAAAATGCGCGTCTCTACGATGAGAGCCAGCGAGCACTGGCGGTGAAATCGGCCATGCTGCAAGAAATGCATCACCGGGTACGCAACAACCTGCAAACCATCTCCGCGTTGCTGGCGATGCAACTCCGCCGCCTGAACTCTAGCAGCCAGGATGCCCAGGCCCTGCGCGAAAGTGTCGCCCGTATCCAATCGATTGCGGCCGTGCATAACTTGCTCTGCCGTGAAGATGTGGGGGTTACCACCATGGCCGCGGTTATCCGTCAGGTCATTGAAAGCGCCAGCACCGGTCTGGTCTCAAGCGAACATCCCGTGCAATTCGATGTTCTGGGTGACGAAGTACGCGTTGGCTCACGTGATGCCACCGTGCTCGCCCTGATTATCAATGAGTTGATTAGTAACGCACTGGCCCATGGTCTCTCGACCGAAGGCGGCTGTGTTGAAATTGAAGCAACGATCAATGATGATCATGTGACCGTTGAAGTCCGTGATGATGGCCCCAGACATCCCCGCCCACCCGAATCATCGTCGGGCCATGGCGGCGGTCTGGGATTGCAAATTATTGAAACGCTCGTAAGCGATGACATGGGTGGCTCATTTGAGTTAGTTCCTGGAGATGAATGGATGCGAGCACGAGTACGTTTTCCCCGTCGGGTCATGAATGGAGAACCTGAGTAAATCTCGGAGGTAGCATTGGCACGTGATTTTCCCACGAGCGGCTGGCCGCCTATGATCGGCCGCAGTTTAAGCGTTTCGGAATGGAATGACTACATTGCCCAGTACGATTTTGGCCCGGTGGCACCATCACGCCTGGTGCTGCACCATACCTTCATCCCCAACCTGTCACAGTGGCGTGGCCTGGCCTCCATGCGCGGCATGCAAGACTATTACCGTCAGCTTGGATGGTCAGCAGCACCACATATCTACGTTGCCCCAGATGGCATCTGGCTCTTCACGCCTATGAGCCAGGTGGGCATTCATGCTGGTTCGGGCAACTCTGGGGTCACCAATGGCGTCTGGTGGTATTCTATTGGCCTGGAAATGGTCGGTCACTATGACGCAGTACGCCCCAGTGGCAAGGTCTGGGAATATGCCAGAGTGGTGATGTCCAGCATCTCAAAGCGGCTGAAGATTGCCCCACGCCAGTTAATCTCCTTTCACCGCGATTACCCTGATGCCTTTAAGAGTTGCCCAGGCTGGGCTGTCACCCACGATTGGGTCTGGGGTGAAGTTGAAGCCTTTGTGAATAATAGCACACCCGCCCCGCAACCACCGGGCGAAATTGGCACACCACCCCCAGCAATTGAACTCCTCAACGAGCGCTTGATGATGGAGAGTTTCTCCCAGCGCGGCACCGGCTACTTCCCCGAATGGTCTTCGCACCAGTATGCCCTGGGCAACCAGATGGGAATGCCCACAGGGAATGGCGGCACAATTGAGGATAATGACACCACCTACGGTTACCAACCCTTTGCTCGCGATACGCTCTTTTGGGAAGTACCGAAATGGGGCGAAGTGCAACGCCTGTATGATCTCCTGGGTGGCAGTATTCCCCCATCCGGGCTGGGCCGTGCCTTGCTTGATGCCTCTTTCCGTGCCAGTGGATCAACCTTTCACCCCGAATGGTATGCCCACCAGTATGCCTTCTCAGCCAAACTCGGGCCGGCGGTGGCCGAACCCAGTAGTTTCCGTCTCGATGGCACACAGTATGGGTATCAAGTCTTTGCCCAGGATACGCTCTACTGGCAGGTGCCCCAATGGGCCGATATTCGCCAGTTGAGTCATCTCGCGAGTGCCAGTAAGCAGGGCGATATTGCCCTACGAGAGGCATTGCTCCGGGCAACGTACCAGGATATGGGCACGACCTACCACCCGAATGGGCCTTTCATCAGCTGGCCCGTACCTGGGATATCGGTGCGCCCCTTTCCAATGCGTACCGCATCAGCATTGAAGGCGCAACCTACTCGATCCAGGTGTATGCCCTCGATACGCTGTATAACCTGGTACCACGTTGGAGTGATGTCCGCCGCATGACCGATCTTGCTACCCAGCGCCGTACCCGTTCAGTGTTGAGTTCTGGTCGTGCCGAAGAGCTTAGCGACGATGTGCATTTTGAGCCACCTGAGCAACCACCCTACGATATCATCCGCTATACACCAGTCTCGCCCAATTTTACCAGTCGTGAAGATTCGGCTGTCTCCATGATCGTGCTGCATGGCGACCCCGGCCCCGCAAGCGAGACGCTGGAACGCATGACCACCTTTGGCAGCAAAGAATCAACCCACTATTACCTCACTGCGGATGGGACGATCTACCAACTGGTGGATGACCCCCTGGTGGCCTGGCATAGCGGTACCACCGAACTGGATGGACGGTCGATTGATATTGACCTGATCAGCATTGGTATTGTGCTTGAGCGTTCGGGTGATCAGGATGCTCAGCTGGCGCCACTCCAATGGCTGCTGCAAAACCTGCTGACCCGGTATAAGCTACCGCCCCATACCATCTTACGCTGGAGCGAGCTACGCCAGCAGCGGCAGGCACGGGCACTGCCCACGGCACCTGCCAGACCAGCCTTCTGGCCGTTGCTGCGCATGTTTCTTGGGCTGCTCGGCATTCCCTGCCCGGATAGCCCACCGATGACGATGCCGCAGATAGAACATGTCGCTGCCTTCTCGCGCGATGATCTGGGTGATTTGCCGATGGCCCAGCTGCGCGTACCAGGATAATGCGCGACCGCTGCCCCCCTCATCCCCGACCCTTCTCCCACAAGGGAAGAGTGTCACGATGCCATGCCTTCACCCTGGCCACTCTCCCTTCTTGGGAGAGTGCAGGGTGAAGGCCGTGCGGATGCAATCCGCGCCTACATCCCCCGGACCGGTTGCTGCCTAGCGCAAGATATAGACCGGCTCGAAGCCAATCTCGATCAGTACGCGTGGTGTGTCCGGTTGATCCAGGCCAATCACGGTTTTTGGTTCGCCGTCGCGGGTCTCCGCACCACGGAAGACCTCTTTGAACACATCCACTGGATAGGTCTGGTCATCGTTGGACCACAGCACATCCACCGTGCCGCTGGCGGTTGCAAAGCGATACGCCTCGACCTGCGGGGTATACTCACTGTCGGGCAGGCGTGTCGGGCGACCGCTGGCGCCAATTCGTTTAATAAATTGTTGGTAAGCGTCAAATGATGGGCGTGAGTCGTTGCCCGCAAGCAGACCACCGGAACGCCAACCCGGTCCTTCCAGGGTATACCAGACAATCGCCTGCACATCTTCGGAGCGGGCGCGTGACAGCACACGGGGGACATAGCTCGCCTGAGTCTGCAAAAAGGCTTCTGACACGGTGGGGTTTTCGCCGCAGAGTAACAGGCTCACTTCATTGAGCATCAATGGCTTGCTGACGCCGTAACTTGCGAGCACATTCTTCAAAAACTGGGCTTTGCCGATATTCACACCGCCTTCGGCAGCCCAGTTCGGATGGTTCAGGTCTGCATCGATGTTGGCGCCCATATAGCAAGGGTAACCATGAAATGCCACAATATCGAAGCTGCTGTCGGCCCCAGAGCGCAAAATGCCTTCGAGGAATTTTTCGGGTTGGCCGAAACCCGGATTGGTTGCGTTGGAATCGGGACTATCGAGCAGTAAACCGCCGATCATCACTTGCGCCGATGGAGCGACCTGCTTGATGGCCGGTGTGACGACCTTGAGCATCTCGCCATAATATTCGCCGCCATAGTAGGGGTCATCAATATCGCCCCAGCAACCAAAGAGGTCGGGGAAAAAGGCCAGGTCAGGATCAACATCGGGCTCATTGCCCATTTCCCAATAGGTGACATCTTGCCCATAGCGCAGTGCGAGTTGCTGCGCAAAGGCGGCAAAATCACTGAGATGTTCGGGCTTAATCGGGCTACAACGCCCAGCATTGCCGTCACGCTGCGTGGCCCAGTCGGGGTAGTCATCAACGATGACCATAGGCGTCAGGCCAGCCTGATTGGCTGCCTGCAACTCACTTTCAAAGGTCTGGATAGACTCAACGTCCCAGTTGAACGTCGCGGCATTATCCGGCTGGACATCACGCCAGCTGACGGTATTCAGGCGCACCCAGGTGGAACCAAGACTTTCGGCACGGTCACGCAACCAGTTGCGGTTGAGTGATGCTGTTTCAATGCCAAATGCATTGGGTTCTTTGGGACGCTGAATCAGGGGCAGATACACGGTATTGGTCTGTTCAATCGCCTGTACTGGCAGCAGCAGCGATACGAACAAGAGACCTATCAAGCCAATTCCGATCATGATGCCAAGGGCACGCCGAAACTGGCGTATCGACCATGGCGTGGGTGCAGAAATACGATGAGATCGATAACGATAGAGCGCAAACATAGAACTCCTACCAGAGACTAACATGAGAATACCATCGTGTTGACGGGGTGTGTTGAGCGGCACAGGCTCCTATCCGATAAAGAGACCGGAACCTGTGCTCAAAAAAACACCAGCAACCCGCTATTGACGTGGGCTTAACCCAAAAAGACTGAAGAGTGGACAGATACCAGTAATACCTGTGGCAATGAGAATAACACCGATAATCGCTCCCAACCATCCTAATGGGCCATGCAGTACAAGAGCGACTGTACAGAGGAGAATAATACCGAGAATGATCCGGAGGGTTCGTTCCGGTGCGTTGAGATTTGGCACAAACACTGCTTTTTCCTTTCATAAAGGGCTGTACAAAAAAACAGAAACCGATTTAATGGCATATCAGCGCCCCCATTGACGTCGATGTCAGACATTGAGTCAGAAGCGTCGTGCTCTTACTCAAGCGTAAAACTGGTGTTGGCTGTGTAGGTCATTTCATTATACCGCATAGTGACGGCAACGACAACTTCGCCAACCAGGTTGTTGGTACCAATCGTGATTTCGGCAAAGCCATTTGATGCGGTCACTACTGTATCAATGCGATTCTCGCCATTGTCATCAATGACCACCCCTTCAACTTCGGCGCCTGAGACACGACTACTATTGAGCGTTAGACTGGTACATACGGTGGCATCGTTCCCAGTGCTCACGTTCGTCTCAACCATCCACGCCTGGGCGCCATCGGTCAAAGCAGGGGCATTGGCCTCACAGACCGAGGGAGCGGGAGCCGGTGTCGACTCTTCGGGAGCATCTGGCGCGGGTCCGGTGGGTGGGTTGGTAGCTGGCGGCTGGCCGTCTGTCGGTGCTTCGGGTGTGTCGTTGACGATGGGTATCCCCTGGATCGAGTAGAGCTCCATGCCAATACGACCCATGAATATGGCAGTAGGAGCGTTTGCTGGCTGCCGTGCGTCATATTGCAGCCTGGCTCGCTCAAACCACTGCGTCAGAAAGAGACCCGCATCTGAACGACCATGGATTTCATTGGTTGGTGTCGAGATTGGTGACCCAAAGAGCGCCAGACTTTCGGCATAGCTAAAGCCCTCCAGGCCATCGAGGTTGAGACCATGGATCGACCAGTAGCTCAAGAATGGTTCGCACAGATTGAGCTGGGTCTGCTCAAAAACAGACAGCCCGTCTCAGCCGGCACCGGGTCATCGACAAAACCACGCAACTCGGTGCCAATCGTGCTGAGCATAACCGCGGATGGTTGCGCAGCCGCTATTTCCATACGTGCGCGTTCAAACCACTGCACAAAGCGCTGCTGTCCCGATGGATCGGTCTCGGTGATCACCGATGTAAGGGGATAGCCAAAGACCTCTAAACCGCCATGCTGTTCCCAGAATGTCTGGAACTGAGTGAGCGCATCCGTCTGGGCATGGGTGCTCGGTGGCACGGTAAGCGTGCTTGCCAGCATGAATACGAGCAACAGAACGCATAGGCAGACTGATTTTTGGATCCTGGTAGCCATTGCTCCTCCTGACGGATTGTGCTGTTGTTGCTTTTGGTTCCGTTACGCATTGCATGTGGTGTGTATGATACCAAATGCAGGTGGCGGAGCCATGGGCGTGTGGTCGTTCCGACCGCCACCCCTCATCCCCGGCCCTGGGTCCAAAGGGTAGCGTGTAGACGATGCCAGTGCGGTCGTTCCGACCGCTGTGCGGCTGTAGGCCGCACCTACGTCTCATATCGATGCTAAGCCATTTGGTATGACTGGCACAACACGCATCTGTATGATGTGCTTGTTTGACGTTTGAGCCAGGCAGAAGGTTCCCGCTGGATCTGCGATTAGACTTCGATATGTTGCCAGCGGCCGGATTCAAAGCGCCAGAGCGAGAGCGATGCCTGCAAGGTGAAATCGGTACACATCGCCAGCCAGATACCATTCAAGCCCATCCCCAGGCTATGCACAAACAGCAGTGCCAGCGGCAGGCGAAAGCACCAGGTGCCAATGATGCGGTTATACATGGGCCAACGGGTATCACCGGCACCGCGCAATGCACCATTGAGAATAAAGGAGAGTGCCAGCGCGAACTGCACGAGGCCGGCCGCTTGGAGTGGGGCAGTGCCGGCTGCGATGACGGCGGGGTCGTTGGTGAAGATGGCGATCAGCGGCCCTGGAAAGAAGAACATGACCAGACCGGTTATGACCATCATGGTGCCGCCCTGCCAGACCGCTTCATACGCCAGGGCACGCGCCCGCTGCGGTGATTGCGCTCCTAAAGCCTGCCCCACGAGGGCACCAGCGGCGGCAGCATAGCCTAGGCCCGGTAAGAAGGAGAGCGACTCGATATTGATGACCGCAAAGTGTGCGGCGTAGGCGACCGTGCCAAGACCGGTGATCAGCCCGGTGAAGAGCAGCAGTGCCCCGTGAAAGACTGCCTGTTCGCCAGCGGTGGGCAGCCCGATGTGCAAAATCCGCCGGATGATGCTGAAATCGGGGCGGAGGTCGGGCAGCAACTGAAGCCCGGAGCGCCCATACAGGAGCAAGGCGATGATCACACAGCCGCCGCCGCCGCGTGCAATCATTGTGCCGATAGCAGCGCCGTTGACGCCCATGGGCGGTAGGCCAAACTGACCATCAACGAGCAGCCAGGTGATCAGGATGTTGATACCGTTTACGCCCAGCATCACATAGAGCGGGGTGCGTGTATCGCCGGCGCCGCGAAAGCAGGCCATGCCAACAAAGAGCAGCGCCGTGGGGATGAGCGTGAGTGCAATGATCCGCATGTAGGTTTCGCCAATGATGAGCACATCGGGGGCGGCGCCGATGGCGAGCAAAAAGAAGTAACCCAAAAACCAGACCAGCAACGTGGCGAGCAGGCCAATCACCAGGCCAATGATCATTGACTGGCGCAGATACTGCTGCCGATCAGCCAGGTTGCCGGCGCCGGTGGTGCGGGCAATCAAGGCGGTGCTGCCAATAGCGACTGACATAAACAGAATGTTGAGCACCCAGGACATCTGGTTGCCGAGGCCGGTGCTGGTTAGCGCGACGGCACTGCTATAGCCGAGCTGTGCGGCGGCCTGCTGGCTGAGGTTGCCGACCATATACACGTCGGCGAGGCCGACTGCCGTGTTGAGCAGTTGCTCGCCCACGGCGGGTAGGGCCAGTGCGCGAACGTACTGGCGCAGGGCAGGACCTGAATCCAGCGGTGAGGAGGCGCTAGCGGCCATGGTAGCCCAACCCACGCAGGGCTGCCTGAGCAGTTGCGACTTCGTCCCAGGGGTGTTTGCCGTCGGCGTATTCGATGCTGGTTTCGTGGCCTTTGCCGAGCAACAGCACAAGATCGCCGGCCTCGGCTATGCTGAGGGCGGTTGTAATGGCTTCGCTGCGGTCGGGAATGGCAAGATAGCCGCTGCCGCGCTGTTTGCCGGCCTGTTCGGCGCCGGCGGCAATATCGGCCAGGATGGATTCGCGGTCCTCGCGCCGTGGGTCCTCATCGGTGAGGATCAGCAGATCGCAGTATTGCGCGGCGATAGCGCCTTGGAGCGGACGTTTGGCGCGGTCACGCTCGCCGGCGCTGCCAAAGACGATGATTATGCGGCCAGCGGTGATTGGACGTAGCATGCTCAAAACCTGGGTGAATGAATCGGGGTTGTGGGCATAGTCAATAATCAGGCCAAAGGGCTGCCCCTGATCAATGCGCTGCATGCGGCCGCGAATACCGGTGACCGTCGCGAGCGCCTGGGCAACCTGGTCGAGCGCAATGCCCTGGGTCAACGCTACGCTCACCGCGGCCAGGGCGTTGGCAACATTAAACGCGCCCGGTAGCTGTATCTGCACAGTGCCATGGCTCCAGGGACTTTGGACATGGAAGCGTGTACCGGCCGGTGAGGCTGCTTCAATCGTCGCTCGGATATCGGCGTTGGGGTGCAGGCCGTAGGTGAGCCGCTGGGCATGGGCCGGCGCTGCATCGAGAAAGAACCGGTGATTTGGATCATCGGCGTTGACGATGGCGTAGGGGGTGTGCTGGCTTTTCTGCGCTGATTGGCCGAGCATGGCAAAGAGCTGGGCTTTATCGCTGCGGTACTGTTCAAAGCTGCCGTGGTAGTCCAGGTGTTCGTGCGTGATGTTGGTAAAGACGGCAATATCGAAGGCGCAGTCAGCCAATCGCTTCCAGGTTGGCGAGAGGGCATGGGATGTCGCTTCCAGCACGGCATACGCACAGTCGGCGTCGGCCATTTCGCGCAGCAGCGCCTGCACTTCGGGGGCTTCGGGCGTGCTCTGGCGGGTGGTGTTGGGCCACTGGCGCGGGCCTACTTTGAAATCAACGGTGGTGAGCATTCCGGTGGTCAAGCCTCCACATTCAAGTGCACAACTAACCAGTGCAGTGGTGGTGCTTTTGCCTTTGGTACCGGTAATGCCAACCACGCGCAGCTGTTGCGCGGGAAACTGATACCAGGCGGCGGCTAGCGGCGACAGCGTCAGCCGACTATCGGGCACGATGATCAGCAGTGCCTGTGCTTGCGCCAGTGCGCTCTGGAGCGCATCGGTCGGTTGATAGTGGCGCTGGTCTACGATGATAGCACGGGCGCCCGACGCCAGCGCCTGGGCAATATAGTGATGACCATCGACGTGATAGCCCTTGATTGCCACAAACAGGTGGCCGGGCTGCACCTGACGCGAGTCATAGGACACGCCGGTGATTGCGGTATCGGCGGTGGTGCTCACCTGCGCACCCGGCAGATGAGCGAGCAAATGGGACAGGTTCATAGAGTCGTTGTTCCTTCAAATTGCAACCGAATCGGATGCGCCTGGGCTTACTAGCCCAGGCTTCATAGCTGGGCACAGAGCACCCAGCCAGCCTGCCCCATGATGCCAGAGATACGGTTTGCTGGCAAGCGTTGGGGCGGTGGAGCGGTGGAGCGGTGGAGCGGAAAGCGAAAAGCGGGGAAGGGCACATTGAGATGGGAGGGCTGGATTCGGGTGAAAAGTGTCTCATTGTGTTGCAATGTGTTGCATGTTGGGTGTTTTTGTGCGTTGA
>JAAURD010000355.1 GCA_012034075.1 Chloroflexaceae bacterium
CTGATGGCCACCGATGTACCAAAGGCATCATTATCGTTGCCACTGCTGGCAGTGAGCTTTGCTACCTGCCCCCAGCTCTCCGCACCGTCCTGGTGGCGGGCAAACACATAAGCGGCGCCCTGGTTGGTGCTGCCACCGATATCGGCCTGCGACGCACCAACAACCACGATTGAAGCGGTTTCATCAATTGCTACGGCGCTCCCGGCCAGGTCATTGGCGGCGCCATCGTCGGTGACCAACTGCTGCTGGCCGGTGCCATTGTTGGCGCTGAGATAGACCACCACAGTTTCGCCCTGGTTGCCATTATTCTGCGCGGCGCCGGCAATCAAGGTATCGCCACGCAAAGCCAGCCCGGAGCGACCGACACTATTCTCCACCGTTCGGGCAGTCTCAATCCAGCCATCGTCGCTCCGCTCAAACAGCCGGACCTCGCCAACAATCGCGTCGTCACGGGTATCGACCGCAATCCGCGTACCACTGATTGCTACATTGATGCCAAAAGCAGCAGTACTATCAGAGGTGAGCGTATCGACCAGGGTCCAGGTATCCACGCCACAGCAACCGACCACGCGCTCATAGACATACACCGTGGCATCATCGGTGGTGCCGCCGGTGTTAAACGGGCTGCCCAGCACAATCAGGCTAGCATCTTCATTGATTGCAACGCTCAGCAGGTCAGCCTTGTCGGTTTGCTGATCGAGCACCGCCGCTTCACCCCAGGCGTTGGTGCCACCCTGGTTGCGCTCAAAGACGTAAGCTGCCACGGGCGTCCCGGTGTCGCCGACCACGGCGGTGTTGCCCTGTAAGGCCACTGCGCTGCCAAACTCATTGCCGGCTGCGCCATTGCTCGCACCCAATTTGGTGAGTTCACCCCAGGCGTTGTTACCCCCCTGGTTGCGCCCAAAGAGATATGCCGCGCCCTGGTTACTATTGCCACCAGTGTCGTGCAACTGCGCACCAATCAAGACGACATTTCCACTGATCGCTACCGCAGTGCCAAACACATCGCTCGCGGCGCCATCACTGGACGTCAGTTTTGCCACTTCACCCCAGGCATTGGTCCCCCCCTGATCGCGCTCAAACACATAGGCCGCGCCCTGGTCTGGTTGGCCGTCGATATCTACCAGCGCGGCGCCCACCACAACGGTATCGCCGCTGATTGCCACCGATACACCAAAGTTGTCGCCAACCACCCGATCACTGGCGCTCAATCTGGCGACCTGGCCCCAGAGATCATCGCCGCTCTGGTTGCGCTCAAACACATAGGCATCGCCGGTTGCGTTATCGCGACCAGGCACGCCCACCACCAGCGTGGTGCCAGTTTCATCCAGCGCCACAGATCGGCCAAAGAGGTCGCCGACCAGCCCATCGCTGAGGTTCAGGCGGGCAACTTCGGTATGGACCAGCCAACGGCTCTGGGCATTGACAATAAACGGGTCCACCGTGAGCGGATAGACCGCCTGCTGATCATCAACCACCAGGCGCACCCGTGGCGGCTGGCCGGCGCCCACCGCTGGCAGCGCCATATGGGCAGGTAGCGTCTGTCCCTGGGCATCATAGACCACCAGCCGGTCATACACCAGCACTGGTTGGCCCTGGACATCCACAAAGGTCACTTCCTGCCCATGCTCGGCCAGCCGGGGCGTCAGCGAGGTCTGCACTGCCAGGTCAAAAACCAGCGGTGCGGGCGTGGCGGGTTGAGCCGGCCGGCGTTCCAGTTCAAAGGTCTGCTTAATGCCCTGGGCACTATTGACATACCACTCACGCAGATTGCCGCGTGCATAGTCCATACGGTTCTGGGTGACTTGCAGAGTAGCATCGCCGGCAGCATGCTCCGGTACACCATAGCCATAGCCAACCAGCTGCATCTGCCAGTGCCAGGGTGTATCTGCAACTGCCAGCGCAATGCCATCGGCATCCAGGGTCACGGTCAGCCCGTTGGCACGGTTGGGCGCGTGATAGCGTGGCACATCCGCTTCCGTGGCCGCCACCAGATGGTACTCGGCGGCTGCAATTTGCTGCTGAATGCTCTGCCAATCGGCGGCGGAAAGCCCTTCTGGTAGCGCATCTGCGCCAGATGGCGTCACGGCATCGCTTGCCAGCGGGCCATGTGGGAATGCAGGTGCGAGTAATGACGCGGTTGGCACAGGCAAGAGCGCCAGCGGTGTGAGAAGCAGGACGATGACCAGAAACACATGAATCAGATGGACCAATGAACGATGGTTGCATGCTGAATGCAGCAGGATTGGGCGGTGTGTGGAGGCGACCATGATGTCAGGGATTCCTTTCCAAGACGATGCTCAGGGATGATACAAACCGATACGAACTGGCCGATTGGGCGTGATCGTGCTATTTTGCCCGGTACGGTGCAATGTGTTGCGCCGCTTCAGCAGGGAAAGAGCGTTTGAGATTCACCACAAAGCACGACGATGGAGTATGCGCTTGTTTGAACGTGATTGCTACCATAGCATAAAACTCAACGCCGGTCAACTCTATTCACCGAAACGGAGAAGATGCGCAGGTGAAAAGGGCATGCCCGGCGCTTTTGCCCCACGTCGCTGGCGCGGCGGTGCCTTGGTCGGCGAGCTCTCAAGGGTAGGTTTTTTGGTTTAGTACAGCGTTGCGCCTGTCCTAAACCCTCTCCCAAGGGAAGAGGGCGGGATTGCCGAAATTGGCACAGAACCTGCTGTCCTGAGGACCCTGGCGGCGCACGTTGGGATTCGCTATGCGAGCTGCGACCCTACAAAGCAGGATACAAGCTCACCTATGCGTATTTATAGGAACGCCATTCGCGCCACCCTCATCACTTGTGCGAGGGCATAGGACAGATACCGCATCAGAAAGCGGCAGCCGGCCGAAACACAGGAAAACCTGCCCAGAGAAAACGAAAGCCCGAAGCAACGGTGTGTTCTCCTCCAAAAAAAGAATGGACGGGGCGTAGGGGCCGCTCGCCTCTTCCCACCTTGGACCCAGGGTTGGGGGTGAGGGGCGAGGGCATAGGACAGGCCGTATCAGAAAGCGATCTGGAAGGAAAACCGAGTCCTGTGATCTCTTCTCCCCCCTGATCGCTCCTGATAACAACCGCCAGCGTACACCCTATGTATGCCACCACACAATCAGCAAAACGTCATTTCCCACCACAATTAGCTCCAAATTGGTCCAAAATTGCCCAAAATCCAAAAACCGGGAAATATTCCCCCTTGACACGCGTTTACCTCATCCCAATGCCATTGTTCGGTCAGGTTTCAACCGTTT
>JAAURD010000097.1 GCA_012034075.1 Chloroflexaceae bacterium
GAGAGAAGACTCATGTGGCCTGATTAAAACACATTCTCTATGGTGATAGTCTGCTCACGCTCTGGCCCCACACCAATCAGCGCCAACCGTGCTCCTACCAGTTGACAGATGCGTGCGACATAGTTTTGGGCGGCCATGGGCAAATCTTGCAGCCGGCGCACGCCGGTCGTGGGTGTTTGCCAGCCGGGCATTTCTTCATACACCGGCTGAATTTCATTGAGCACGGTCATGTTTGAAGGCAAATAGTCAATCGGCAACTCACGCCGTTGGTAGCGCACACAGATTTTGATGCTGGGCAAGGTGTCAAGCACATCGAGCTTGGTAATGGCAATGGTATCAATCCCATTGATCTCAGCGGCGTAGCGTGCCATCACCCCATCAAACCAACCGACCCGGCGATTGCGGCCAGTGGTGGTGCCCACTTCGGCCCAGGGAGTACCAACCTGGCGCAGCACATCGGCAACTTCCCCATCGACCTCGGTTGGAAAGGGACCCTCACCCACACGGGTGGTATAGGCTTTAAATATACCGAGTACGCGATCAATGCGTGATGGAGGGATACCGCTGCCCTGGCACGCTCCGCGGTACCTGGCGGCGAGGAGGTTACATAGGGATATGTGCCATGATCAATATCAAGCAGGGCGCCCTGTGCTCCTTCGAGCAAAATCGGCAGATCACGCTCCAGTGCTTGATGCACGATCCCGTGGGTGTCGCTAATATGATGGCTTAAACTGCGACCATACTCCAAGAATTTCAGATAGGTTTTATGCAATTCTATGGGTCTGGTCTCATACAGTTTGGTCAACAGCCGGTTCTTCTCGTTGAGCACCACCCGCAAGCGTCGGAGGAGGGTCTCATCTTGCACAAGATCACCAGCACGGATACCGAGCCGGTACATTTTATCGGCATAGGCCGGCCCGATGCCACGACCTGTGGTGCCAATCTTATTCTGGCCCAGGTCTTGCTCTTGCAACTGATCTTGCTTGACATGATAAGGCATCACAATATGTGCACGATCACTGACCATCAACCGCGTGGTATCAATGCCCTGTTGTTTTAAGGTATCGATTTCTTCGATCAAGACTTCCGGGTCAATCACGACCCCATTGCCAATGATATTCACCGTATTGGCATTAAAAATACCGGATGGCACAAGGTGCAATTTGAAGATACCCTTGTCATTGGTTACGGTGTGGCCAGCATTATTGCCCCCACCATACCGAATAACCATACGGGCCTGTTCGGCCAGACAATCGACAATGTGCCCTTTACCTTCGTCACCCCACTGACCACCAATCAATGCAACGACTGGCATCGTCGTTCCTTTCCTCTTCTGCTCAAAAGTATGCTGCTACAGAATTTTGCGCAACCGGTTAATCAATTCATCCACGTGCCATTGCTCAATAATCAGCGGTGGCAATAAACGCAGGACATCGGGGCCGGCGGTAGCCATCAGCAAGCCCACCTGGTGCCCGGCTGCTCGCAGTTCGGCTGCCGATCCGCGAATATGAATACCGCGCATGAGTCCCCGACCGCGTATCGCTCTGATCCGTTCGGGGTAATAGTGGGTCAAGTAGTTCAGATGTTCTTCGAGATAGCTGCCCACGTGCTGCACATGCGCCAGAAAATCCGGATGACTGATACGCCGTAGAACGACCTGTGCGACAGCGGTAATCAACGGCCCACCACCAAACGTGGTGCCATGGTCACCCGGCCGAATCGCATCTGCCACTTCTTGCCGCGCCAGAATCGCCCCAATCGGCAAACCCCCGGCCAGGGGTTTGGCGAGCACCATCATATCCGGCTGTACTGCATATTGTTCATAGGCCCACAGTGTGCCGGTGCGGCCCATGCCACACTGTATCTCATCAAGCACCATCAGGGCGCCGTGGTGATCACAAAGCCGTCGAACCTCTTGCAGAAAGGCTTGATCGGCCACATTCACCCCGCCTTCGCCCTGCACTGGCTCAACAAACACGGCACATACGTCATCGGCCATAACCTGCTGCAAGGCTTCAATATCATTCAGCGGCGCAAATCGCACACCTGGCATCACCGGCATAAACGGCAGCCGAAAGTGTTCACGCGAACTAAGGGCAACTGCACCCATCGTGCGACCATGAAATGACCCTTCAAATGCGACGATGCTGGTTTTGCCTTCACCTACGCGTTCGCGGGCAAATTTTCGGGCAAATTTAATCGCCCCTTCTACGCCCTCGGTGCCGCTGTTGCAGAAGAAGACACGATCGAGGCCCGGCGAACGTTCGATCAACATTTTTGCCAGTTCGCCACCCGGCACCGTATGATAGAGATTCGAGACATGAATCAACTTGCATGACTGCTCGGCTATCGTCTTGCAGATTTCAGCATCGCCATGCCCCAGCGCATTCACGGCAATGCCGCCGGCAAAATCAAGGTACGATTGCCCTTCGGTATCAAACAGGCATGCTCCCTCGCCACGTTCCAGGACAAAATCAGGACGTGGATAGGTCTGAAAGATATAGGTCTGTTCATGTTCAATAGCGGTTCTGGTTCGCTCGCCTGGCATTATGATCCTTTCACCATTGTTCAATGACACTGATTATAGCATACTTCTGGGATGTTAGTAACCTGTACCGCGCACATACACATTGGGCCAAGGTTCAAAGCGACTAAAGAAGGTATCGTCGTGGAGCACACTTCCATCGGGGTTTTTGACAATGCGTTGTAGATGCACATCGAGTCCCGGGATCGCAACATCCGTCTGGCGAAACATCCCCACGGGCAGGTTGGGGTCATCGACATAGCGCGGTGCGGCCGGTGGTGCCACCTGATTTGAGATCTGTGGTGGCATCTGAATAACTTCGCGCCCGGTGGGTGTGCCATACAGATATACCGTCATAATCTGGTTTATGGTATCGACTTCGGTCTCCATGACCATGGGTTGGCCTGTATCGTTGACAAAACGCAGATCATAACCATATGGGCCGGTAAAGATCGCCGCATCCATGCCGATTGGTTCCAGTGTTTCATACCAGAAGATGCGAAACGCATGCTCATTGCGCTCAGTAATACCAAGCCCGGCCCAGAAGGCTGCACGAAAAACGGTCGTTGAAACCTGGCACAAGCCTCCACCCCACTCCAGTTGCGTCCGTCCGTCAATAATGGCATAGCCCTGGGTAAAGCCATTCGACTGATCGACCGCGCCAACATGCTCGTTAAACGAAAACTCGGCGCCCGGTGGTATCAGAATGCCATGCATGCGACGTGCGCCGGCCTGAATATTCTGGATACGATAGGGCTCTGAACCAGCAAAACTACTCTGCCCCTTTGCCACCAGACCCGTAATGCGTATGTTTCCGATGCCATGGGTGCTGGCATAGGTAGGCTGGACGTCAATCGGCAGCTCAACGTGCCGCTGAAATTCACGAAACGCCTGCATAACGCGCTGAAACGACGCATCGGTATTGAGCCGAACCCCATCTTGCCCCTGCTGCACAATCTGCACGGTCTCAGTAATACGTTGTACTCGTGGCTCAATCGGTTGCACATTCAGCTCGTCGGCAATGTCGTCTAGCTCCGCACGGATGCGCTGCTGATCTAGCGATGCGGTGATGCGCTGCTGACCAGGGTCGATCCCCGGCTCTTGCGAGAGCTGCACAAATTGTGCCAGTTGTGTCGGCGACCACTGCCATTCACGGCCATCCTGAGCGGTCAACGTGAGCGGTGCTTGCAGCAAGGTATGTACATACTGATATGCCTCGGCAATCCCGGTATTATTCAGGGCTGGTTGCAGTTCGCGGACTGCCAGCCCAATCTGCTGGGGTTGCAAGGTTTGCAACGACAAGATGACCTCTGGCACCATCGCATCGATGAGCAACTGCTGTCCATTTCGTGCGGGTGTACTGTGTACTGCGCCGGCGTTAATCCACATTACTGCATCTTGCGGCGACTGCTCTACCTGGTACGCTATTTCGAGCAGGTATGCCTGTATCCGTGTTTCATCAACGACCAACTTGAGCGGGATAGCATAGCCCTGCTGCCAACTCTGCCACCAGTCGCCCAACCTATCGTGCAAATAACCCGTGTGACCAAGAGCGTAGGCATGGTCGATTGCGGTATCGACTTCAAAGGCAAAGCCCAGTTCTTCCGGGCGTGGTTGCCAGGTAGCGCCTTTTAGCTCGAATGTTACCGGTTTCTCCAAGAAGGGGCTGAATGTTTCATACACAGCAGCCCGTGCTTCTTCGGGTGTCAAACCTCCCACCGGTACGCCTTGAATAAAGACATTCGGCACAATCCGGGCTTGCATATCCTGAGCCATCGATTGACCATAGCCCGTCATCCACTCGGCTGCATCCAGCGTGTGGCTCACCAGCGCCACGGTGTGTAACACCAGCAGCAGTATGTTCAGCGTGCGCTGTTGCGATTGCCCCAGCCCCTGTTTCCACAGTGCTGCGAGCCGTTGCCACACGTGCTCCCGTTGAAACGCGACTATCTTCTGTAACAGATGCTGTTGCTCAGTTCTCATACTCATTTTCATCAATACCGTCGCTCGTCGTTTGTCGTTACAGACTGCCACTATCCGAACGATTGCTCCCATTATACCACCTGTCACCGACAGCGTTACCACTGATAGGCAATCATGAAAGAGATATTCTGGGTATCTTTTGCTTTGACATACAGCAGGAAGGAGTGGTATAATAACAGTGTGATAGTCTGTTCAGGAGGGTGTCATGTACGGTAAATCATTAGAAGATTTTCGTCGCGAACGCGATATGGAAGTGGCTGAGTTTGCCATGTTCCTGGGTATCTCAACACGCACCTACACCCAACTCTTACAACGTGATCCAACGATTCCGGAGAATACACTGCATAAGGTCGCTAGTCGCCTGGAGGTAGCGCCGCCAGCCATTATCGAGTGCTTTCCGCTTCCTTCATCCGCTGCGGTCAACCAGATCCGTGAACGACTCGATCAGGCGGATGCCTATGGTGTGATCGTGTTCGATCCGGAACGCGGCGAACCAACCGAAGAACGCATCACGCTCCCACCTCATACCATGTCGAATAAACTGACCATGGTAAGTCGTGTACTTATTACGTTCACCGATGGGGCGAACGAAGATTGGCGTAAACTGACACACAATCAGCGTGAACAGGCACGCCGCTTACTTCGTGCGCTCTCGATCTCGCCACAGGGGGGGTGGTTCTGGTCAACCGATGATCGTGGTCGGAAATTGTGGATTGTGAGTTCCAGTGATACCCATCTGGTCTATACTATCCGTTATACCCGACATGATGAAGTCGTTGTCATCGCATCTATCCTCATTTTTCCACTTCCATCTATTCATGAATATGAAGAAAAGTACCCCTATAACCTCTAGCTTATCTGTATAGTTCTTCCACGTGTCTCGCTTCTCATGACAGCAATGCTATGCATCATCTGGTACGTTTCACCACGGCTTCTGCCGATTTTTGCTTTTTCTGCTTTTGTTGTGTACAAAGGGTATTGACAAAGCTGCACAACATCCATATTATAAGATAAAGCACGATTGAGCAAGATCAATCGAAAGGCTCGCAGTCAGGACAATAACAAAAGCGTGCGTTCTCTCATAACCAGAATGGACCGCTGGTTATTATCCAGAAAAGGCAAGAGTGACACGATAACCCTGCCTGATTGCCGTTTCGATGAGTGGATTCACTCGATGCTATATGAAGGACCTGAACCAGAGAAATGGAGCAAAGACCATGCAGAAGAAAGATATGATCGAAGCCGTGATCGAACGCATCGGGAATGAGAGCAACCTGACCCGTCAGGATGTGCGTAAAGTGCTCGATGCGGCAACCGAAGTGATTGCCGAAGCCCTTGCCAATGGTGAAAGGGTGACCCTACCGGGTTTTGGTACGTTTGAAGTGCGTGACCGTGCCGAACGCAGTGGATTGCATCCACAGACACGTGAACCTATTACCATACCTGCTCGGAAGACACCCTACTGGTCGGCTAGCCCATCGCTTAAGACTGCTGTGCGCGATGCCAATGGTGGTATCCACCAACAGTCATAATGCCGCTGTTGGAGAGGGTAACTCCAGCTGCTGTAGGGGTCACAGCGTGCTGCGACCCCTACATGGAAAACGACGATGAGGGGCGGTTGCGATGGTATTGGGGAAAAACCAGCATGCCGCTACGGCGATGCAAACGGAGCGTATGATGTGGTAAACTCATCAGAGAAAGCATGATGATGGAAAACAGAATGTAGGAGGAATGTATGGCAGTTCAGCTTGAAGCGATTGCGCAGCAGGCGCGGGTTGCTGCACGGCAGCTGGCTTGCCTGAGCCGCGCAGAAAAGGATGCTGCGCTCTATGCCATTGCCGACCAGTTGATTGCAGAACAGGACGCTATTCTGGCAGCCAATGCAGCGGACCTGGAACTGGCGCGAGCCAATGGAACGAGCGATGCGCTGCTCGACCGGATGCTGCTCACGCCAGCTCGCCTGCAGGCGATTGCCTATGATGTGCGCAATGTTGCCGAACTCGAGGATCCAGTCGGCGAGATTCTCGAAGATCGCCATCTGCCCAATGGTCTGCATCTGCGACGGCAACGCACCCCATTAGGCGTTGTAGGCATTATCTATGAGGCGCGACCGAATGTTACGGTTGATGCAGCAGTGCTCTGCCTGAAAACCGGTAATGCTGCGCTCTTGCGTGGCGGCAGCGATATTCAGCAGAGCTGTGCGGCCATCACCGCCACTATCAGCCGTGCGTTGCAGCAGGCCGGGCTGCCGGGCGATGCCGTGCAAAGCATCACCGACCCGGACCGTGAGCTCGTCCGGGCATTGCTGCGCCTCGATCAGTATGTCGATATGATCGTGCCGCGTGGTGGTGCTGGTCTGCACCGCTTTTGCCGCGAAAACGCGACTATTCCCGTTATCACTGGTGGTTTGGGGGTGTGCCATATCTATGTCGATGCAACGGCCGATATTGAGCGCTCCGTGCCGATTATTGTGAATGCCAAGGTGCAGCGACCGAGTGTGTGCAATGCGCTTGATACACTGCTGGTGCAGCGGGCGATTGCGCCGGTGTTGCTGCCAGCAGTGGCTGCCGCTCTGAGCGAGCATGGTGTGGAGCTACGGGCTGATGCCGAGGCGCTGGCGATGCTGGCGGATAGCCAGGGTGATGCCAGTTGGCACGTGATGCCCGCCAGTGCCAGCGATTTTGGCACTGAGTTTATGGCCCTGATTCTTTCGATACGTGTGCTTGATGGGCTGGAAGAAGCGATTGAGCATATTGCGACGTATAGCACCAACCATAGCGATGCTATTCTCACAACCGACCGGGCGGCGGCAGATGCGTTTATTCAGCAGGTCGATAGTTCGGCTGTCTTTGTGAATGCTTCGACGCGCTTTAATGATGGGGGTCAGTTTGGCCTGGGTGCAGAGATTGCGGTGAGCACCCAGAAGCTGCATGCCCGTGGGCCGATGGGCCTGCGCGAGTTGACTTCATCGAAGTGGATCGCCGAGGGCGACTGGCTGATTCGGGCCTGACACAGCTGCTATGCTAAGAACAGGTAAGAAAAGCAGAACAGATGTTTGATGGCTGAATATTCGTCAATTGAATGGACCGACCATACCTTTAATCCCTGGTGGGGGTGTACCAAAATCTCAGCCGGCTGTACCCATTGTTATGCCGAGACCTGGGCGCAGCGGTATGGGCAACAGCTGTGGGGCAAACAGTCGCCACGGCGACTATTCGGTCAACAGCATTGGCAACAGTCGCTCCGCTGGAATCGCCAGGCGGAAGCACAGAAACGGCGGTTTCGGGTTTTCTGTGCATCGATGGCGGATGTCTTTGAAGATCACCCGGATGTCGATCGAAGCCGTCAGCAGCTCTGGCAGGTGATTGCCGAAACCCCCAACCTTGACTGGCTTTTACTCACCAAGCGCCCGGAAAACATCGCTTCGATGTTACCGGTTGCCTGGCGCACGCACGTACCCAGTCATGTCTGGTTGATGACCAGCGTTGAAAACCAGCAGCAGGCCGAAACGCGTATACCAGTGCTGCTCGGCGTGCCTGCACGACTGCATGCATTGTCCGTTGAGCCGATGCTGGCGAACGTTGATCTTACTCCGTGGATGGCATCGCTTCAATGGGTTATTGTAGGCGGTGAAAGTGGACATAATGCTCGTCCATTGCATCCAGTCTGGGTGCGTACTATCCGCGATCAGTGTCTTGCGGCGAACGTCGCTTTCTTCTTCAAACAGTGGGGCGCTTTCACTCCAGATGAACATGGTCAGAACGTGTCGTTTCAACGGGTAGGGAAAAAGCGTGCTGGACGTTTGCTCGATGGTCGTACCTGGGATGTGGTGCCACCATCACCGGCAGCACGGTCTGAGCAACCGAACGGCACTACAAAAGATGCTGAATACCTTCAAGCGCTATCGGTGGGCTATCATCTTTGAGAAGAGGAACTATGACCGAAGCACAATGGACACTCAAACTGGCGTATCTGTATCCCGATCAGATGAATATCTATGGTGACCGGGGCAACATCATCGCCTTGCAGCAGCGGTGTGCCTGGCGCGGCATCGCGTTGGAGATTGAGTCGGTTGATGTGGGCAGTCGGGTAGACTGGTCAAGTTGCGATCTCGCGTTTTTTGGTGGCGGTCAGGATAGCGGGCAAGCCTTGATTGCTGAGGATTTTTTGCGTGAGCAGCGCGAACCATTGACCCAGGCAATTGAGACTGGCCTGGTGATGCTGGCAATCTGCGGTGGCTACCAGTTGCTTGGGCACTATTTTTTAACCCATACTGGTGAGCGCCTGCCTGGTGCGGGTATTCTTGATGTGCATACCGTGGGCGGCAAAAAGCGCTTGATCGGCAATATCGTGGTTGAGACAACTCGGCAGCAGATACCCACTTGCCGCGAGGAGCGGTTGCAGCTGGTGGGCTTTGAAAACCATAGCGGGCGCACGTACCATGGGGCCGGTGTGACATCGCTGGGACGGGTGATCGTTGGCTACGGCGACAACGGCGAGGACGGTCGGGCCGGTGCTATGTATCGCAATGTCATTGGCTGTTATCTCCACGGCTCGCTGCTCCCCAAAAATCCGCAACTGGCCGATCATCTGTTGCTGCTGGCGTTGCAGCGTCGTTACGGCACCAGTGCCGTACTGCCAGCCCTGGATGATCGGCTTGAGTTGCAAGCCCAGGATACGATGGTCCAGCGTTTGCGGGGATAGCTTGCGTCATGCACTCTTCTGTGCGAGGGGTGCCAGAACTGCACCCCTCACCGAACGATCTCATTTAATGGTGCCAGGCCGGATCACGTTCAATAGCATCTGGTGTATTGGTGAGATTCCACGTGCCCGATCCATCAAGGTTGGCGAGATAGATGTCGCCATTGGAGGAGGTATAGGTTACCGTGATACCGCTGACTGATACTGCGGGGTGAAAAGCATTGCTGGTGGTATAGAGCGTTTCACGCACTGAACGGTCAGGCGTAATATAGCCAATATACGGTGTTGCACCAGCGTAAGTAGAACGAACATCATAGAGAATACGGGCGCTGTCCCTGGTCCATGTCGGGTTATTATACTCATTGAGGTTATCATTGGTCAGGTTATACTGTTCACTGCCATCGGCTTTCATCACCCAGATATTAGGTGTTCCTTCGATATCGGAGACAAACGCAATGCGGCTCCCATCGGGTGACCAGGACGGTGAATATTCGGAGCTGTTGGGGCCAAAGGCCGTGAGATTCTGATCTTCGCCGGTACCGTCGGCGTTGCGTACAAAGATATCGGCCTTACCATTGCGGTCGGAAACAAAGGCAATCCGAGCGCCATCCGGTGACCACGCGGGCGACCAATCGGCAGTGGGGTTGTCGCTCAGCTGGCGGGCATTGCTCCCATCAGTATCAATAATCCAGATATCTTGTTGTTGGGTGACCTCAATGCCACTGACATACACAATCTGGCTGCCATCGGGTGACCAGTCGGGCTGAAACTGGTTTACGTCGGCATCATCAGTCACATTATAGGCATTATTTCCGTCACCATCCATGACCCAGATATCCTGGTTACCGGTGCGTGTTGACGTGAAGGCAATGCGGCCCTGGGTTTCAAAAAAGACGCCTTCGTGAATCATCCGACCGAGCAACCCAAGCAATACCTCATAGGGTGTTCCAACATATTCGGGGTGATGCTCCATGCGGCGGCGCTCAAAATATTGCACGCTGCCCTGCCAATCGCCAATTTGTTCTTCCATGGGTTCACTAATCGGGTAGCCAAACCGTTCAAGGCCACCATTGTTGAGCCAATAGCCTAAAAAGGGTTCACACAGGCTATGGCGCGTTTGAGCGAAGTAGGTGCAGTCATCTGATGGGGCGCTATCAACTTGTGGCAGGGTTTCCCAGGGACGTCCTTCCCGTTCGAGCAAGAGCGCACCCAACCGACCTGCCAGGATACCTTGACCATCGGTGCTGTGGTCTTCCAGGCGGTCACGCTCAAACCACTGCACGGGACCGGTCCAGCCTTCCACCGTTTCGATGGCAATGCTCGAAATCGGAAAGCCAAAGACAGGCAAGCCGCCATTGGATTCCCAATACGCCAGAATAGCACCACTGGTACAATAGCCGGTTTCCGGAAAACATCGTTCGTTGGTCTGCGCCGCTATCGGCGTGGGTGCCTTGATCTGCAAAACCAGGGTGAGCACTACCAGCAGCAACGCTGCCGATCGCATAAAGATGTGCATATGCTTCATAAAACCTTTTCTCCTTGTTAGAGAGTGTATGTGTAGTACATAACCTGCAACATACATTGTGATTCGATTGCCGCAGCAGACGGGTAAAACCATCTGCTGTTACGATCATGACACCATAGTCTGGGGAAAAACACCAGTGACAGGATGTGACAAAAGGCAGTACCTCGTGTTGTAGAGGCTGTCTCGCTTTTTGTCTCGCTGTGTTACTGGTGTAGAGCAATGTTCTGTGTTCTACTGACAGAAAGAGGTGGAATCGTACTAGAGGAGCATTGAGTTGATGAATGGTGCAATCGATCTGTTACGCAATGTGTTAAAAACGTGGCGACGTGTTCCAGAACAGGTGACGATACAACAGCAGGATGTGACGGTTATAGCGTATGCAGCCGGCCGAGATACCAGTGGAAATTATACGCTGGTTGAAGTAGTCCTGGGACGTTATGCCGTAGGTCCACCATTGCATCATCATGCTGGCACGACCGAGGCATTGTATGTGTTAGAAGGATCGCTGGTCTGTACATTGGATCGGCGAACCGTTATGATGACTCCCGGCCATGCACTGTTGATACACCCCGATATGATTCATACGTGTTTTAACCCGACAGCCGCTTTGGCACGGGTGCTGGTGTTGCGCCGGCCATGTCCAATAGATCAGCAGCGTACCGCGCTGGCCGTGCTTACAGCACTGGCCTGGCAGACGATTGTGCGGGATCCCGTATTACAGGCGCAGCTAACTCAGCAGTATGATCAGCATCTGTCACCGCAGGATCAAGGTGTGGCGTGAGAGGATAGGCTGCCGGAAGCGTGACCACCGGCTTGAGCAGGTTGGCGAGCACAGTCGGTGCGGCTGCGGCAAGTGCGGCAGCCTGCGTTTCGGCTTCGATAAGCAAGGCCGGGTCGCATTGCTGTGTGAGTGTTTGCCACTGACGATCAACCTGGGCGCGGGTGGTAGTACGTGTATAACGGTGGTTTGCAAGATAGCGTAGCAGAGTAAGCACCTGTAGCAACGGCGCGTGTGTCAGTTCACAGATGCTGAGGGCGGCCAGGGCATCCAGGATAATCGGTAAGGGCGCGTGTTCGTTGGTGTTCACCGCGCGGTGGAGCAGCGCAGCTGCTTCAACGATGTGGCCTTCAGCAGCAGTAACTTGCCCTAGAGCGGTGAGCACGGTGATTTCGGACAGACGATCATGGATGGACTGCGCCAGTGCCAGTGCTTCTTCGAGAAAGTAGTGGGCTGTGGCATAGTCTGAGCGCCGACGGGCGATTTCACCCAGGTTATAGAGGGCTTTGACCATAATGTAGCGATCCTGGTGGGCACTGCTGATGATCAAACATTCACGGTTGATCTCTTCGGCTACGTCCAGTTGTTCTTGTGCCAGTGCCACGATTCCAAGGTAACACAGAGCATGGCTGATGACGCGATTCTCGCCGACTGTACGTCCAAGGCGCAACCCTTCTTCGAGATATGGTCGGGCTGCTGCCATTTCACCGCGCTCAACTTCAAGGCAACCACGGGCCACCAGGGTTCCACTTATCGCCCAGGTATTGGACAGAGCACCGGCAAGCGCATACGCTTCATCGAGAAGGCGCTCTGATTCGGCAACATTGCCGATAAACATTTCGATGTAGGCCAACCGCCCACAGCATTTAAACAAGGTGAACTGATCATCGAGATGACGGAGTGGCGGAAGGGCCTCTATCAACAGAGCCCGGCCGCCCTCGATATTGTTGCGAAACACAAACCAGCCAGTAAGCATGTGTTGAAACCAGTAAGCCAGTTGTAATGGCGCTGGTGCATCGGGTTGGAGCGCATCGGTGCGAAGAGCTGCAGCGCCTTGAGCAAAGCGGGTGGCAGCTTCGTGAAACCAGCCAGCCATTTCATAGAACCAGTCGAGTGCATGGCCCATCTGGTAAAGACGAGGAGCATCGCGCTGGTCAATACACCACTGCCAGGCAGCACGGATGTTATCGATATCCTGTTTGCAGGCTTGCAGGGTCGTCTGCATAGTGCCACTATGCAGACTAGGAAACTGCTGGTAGAGCCAGTTGGCAAAAAAGTGGCATGGGCATTGAGCGCCGCCGAAAAGGCTATGGGATCGGCCCTGAGTTTTTCTATGGCATACTGGCGAACCAGTTCGTGCAGGCCATAGCGGGTAGTGGTTGTGCTGGTTGGGGTACGGCGTACCAGTGATTTGTCAACCAGGGAAGCCAGTAGAACGAGGAGTGGCTGGCTCACGATTTGTTCACCAACAGCGACAATGGCTTCGCGCGAGGCACTTCCATGAAAAACGGCAAGTTGCATCAAGACCGTCTGCTCAGCAGGGGTGAGGAGTTGCCAGGAGGATTCAAAGACGGCTCGCAACGATGTATGCCGTGAGTCACTGGTGGGGCCTGTAGCGGTGAGCAGATCCAGGCCACGTTCCAGTTCGGCAGCGATTTCAGAGCAACTCAACACACGCACCCAGGTGGCAGCAAGTTCGATACCCAGGGGCATACCTTCGACAAGTTGGCAAATGCGCCGAACGGCCTGGATGTTTTCGGGAGTCAGTGCAAACTGGTGATCAATGCGCTGAGCACGGTCAAGGAACAGCAGGGCCGAAGGGGCTGTACGGGCATCACGATCATGCCTTGGTAGCGGTAGACCGTCGAGGGTATAGACCCATTCGTCTGGCAGACCGAGCCGTTCGCGTGAGGTGATCAATAGGGTGACACCAGGGGCTTCGTGGATGATACGAGTGATGAATGGCGCTGTCTTGAGCAGGTGTTCAACATTATCCAGAACAAGCAACAATGTCCGATCTTGAAGGGCGGTGAGGACTTGATCGACGAGCGGTAAGGTAGCGATAGCAGTTGTCCCAAGGGCACTGATAATACGATTTGGGATCTGTTCTGCGTGAGTAACCGATGCCAACGGTACCCAGACCACGCCATCTGGGAAGGCATCATGGTCTATGAGATCAGTTGCTGCCTGTAAGGCAAGACGGGTTTTGCCAATGCCGCCTGGGCCTACCAGGGTCAAGAGCCGGCAGAGTGGATCGATTAAGCGGGTACAGAGGTCATTGAGTTCATCAGCACGACCAATCAGAACAGTTGATGGCACGGATGGCCGGTAGGCACGGGGCAGTGGCGCAGCGGTTGTCAAATCAGGCATATCCGGTGACGGGAGCAGAGAGGCATTAGGGGCGTCTATCTGAGACAGACGTTGACGTGCCATCTGCAGAAAAGCCGCCCGTTGATCGGAAGGAACCGCCAATGCATCGGCTAGACGCTGGGCCATGGCATGTGATGGGCGGCGAATACCACTTTCAAAGGCACGCAGTGTCTGTGTTGCGCAACCAATGCGTTCGGCTGCTGCTTCCTGGGTAAGGTCAGATGCGAATCGAAGCTGTTTGAGCCAGGCACCGAACGTTCTTGATGGTTGCATATGCTTTCTCCAATTCGGTAGGACTACCGGCTATTATAGCATAACACGTCTCCAGTGCCATACCAGTATAACGAGACCATACTGAAAAAACACCTCCAGACAGGCATGAGCAGCGTTGCGCAATGGCCTGCTTGCCTGGTGGCGCGTGCGGCTGCAAGCCGCACCTACGTCTATCGATTAACGCCATTTGGCATGAGCAGCGTTGCGCAATGGCCTGCTTGCCTGGTGGCGCCGGGCTGGATGGTCGAACATTGCCTATGCGGTGCAAGCGTATGCCGCGTCTGTGCCAGGAGCTTTGGGATGTATTGGTGTTTCGATGACTTTGCTGTCGCCCTCCTGTTGTGCGAACCTTCTTCTCAGAATGGGAGAATGGTGGTACACTGTTGCCAGAACAACCTGAGCATTTGTATCGTTGAACGGTGATAAGACCCGTGCAGATAACATAAACCGAGCAATCTAGAAGGAGCTGCTATGAGTACCGAAGGAAAGTGCCCGATAACGGGCGGGGCAAACACGACGGGTAACGTTATGTCCAACCAGGACTGGTGGCCGAATCAGCTGAACTTGAAGATTCTGCACCAGCACTCGTGCCTGTCCAATCCAATGGACAGCGATTTCAACTATGCCGAGGCATTTAACCGCATCGACCTGGAGGCGGTACGCAACGACCTCTATGCATTGATGACCAATTCGCAGGACTGGTGGCCGGCGACTATGGCCATTACGGGCCACTCTTTATTCGGATGGCCTGGCATAGCGCGGGCACCTATCGTATTGGCGATGGGCGCGGCGGGGCGTCGTCGGGCAACCAGCGCTTTGCGCCGATCAATAGCTGGCCGGACAATGCCAACCTGGATAAGGCGCGACGCTTGCTCTGGCCGATTAAGCAGAAGTATGGGCGCGGTCTTTCCTGGGCCGACCTGATGATTCTGGCTGGCAATTGTGCGATGGAGTCGATGGGCTTCAAGACGTTTGGCTTTGCCGGTGGGCGCGAGGATGTTTGGGAGCCGGAGGAGGACATTTACTGGGGATCGGAAGACACTTGGCTGGGCGATAAACGCTACAGCGGTGAGCGTGACCTGGAAAATCCGCTGGCTGCGGTGCAGATGGGCTTGATTTATGTCAATCCGGAAGGCCCCAACGGCAACCCGGATCCGGTTGCGGCGGCCAAAGATATTCGCGAGACGTTTGCGCGGATGGCGATGAACGACGAAGAGACCGTGGCGCTGATCGCTGGCGGGCACACCTTTGGTAAGACCCATGGTGCTGGCGATGCGGCCCACGTTGGCCCCGAACCAGAGGGCGCTAGCATCGAAGAGCAGGGCCTGGGCTGGAAGAATACCTTTGGTAGCGGTAAAGGTGTCGATACGATTACCAGCGGGCTGGAGGGTGCCTGGACGCCTACTCCGGTTACGTGGGATAGCAGCTTCTTCGATACGCTGTTTGGCTATGAGTGGGAGCTGGTGAAGAGCCCGGCCGGTGCGCATCAATGGCACCCGAAGGATGGTGCTGGCGCTGACAGCGTGCCAGACGCGCATGACCCATCCAAACGGCATGCGCCGATGATGGCGACGACGGACCTTTCGCTGCGCTTTGACCCGGCCTATGAGCCTATCTCGCGGCATTTCCATAAGCACCCGCAGGAATTGGCGGACGCGTTTGCACGGGCATGGTTCAAGCTGACCCACCGCGATATGGGGCCGCGCTCACGCTATCTTGGCCCGCTGGTGCCGGCTGAGGAGCTGTTGTGGCAGGATCCGGTACCGGCGGTCGATCACGATCTGATCGACGAGCAGGATATTGCTACGCTTAAGGACCAGATTCTGGCATCAGGGCTGTCTATCGCGCAGCTGGTTGCGACGGCCTGGGCCTCGGCGTCAACCTTCCGTGGCTCGGACAAGCGCGGTGGTGCGAACGGCGCCCGTATCCGCCTGGCACCCCAAAAAGACTGGGAAGTCAATCAGCCAACCCAGCTCGCTACCGTGCTGGGAACCCTCGAAGGTATTCAGCAGGCGTTTAACAGTGCGCAGACTGGCGGCAAAAAGGTGTCGCTGGCGGACATGATCGTGCTTGGCGGTTGCGCTGCGGTGGAGCAAGCGGCGCAGAACGCTGGGTACGCTGTGACGGTGCCGTTCAGTCCGGGCCGCACGGATGCATCCCAGGAGCAGACCGATGCCGATTCCTTTACGGTGCTGGAACCGGTCGCTGATGGCTTCCGCAACTATCTCAAGACCCGGTTTACGGTCTCGTCGGAAGAATTGCTGGTCAATCGAGCGCAGCTGCTGACGCTCACCGCGCCTGAAATGACGGTGCTGATCGGCGGTTTGCGGGTGTTGAATGCCAATGTTGGACAGTCGGCCCACGGTGTTTTCACCCATCGGCCAGAGACGCTGAGCAATGACTTTTTTGCGAACCTGCTGGACATGGGCATCGCATGGAAAGCAACATCCGACGATCAAGATGTGTTTGAGGGCCGTGATCGCGCTACGGGTGATTTGAAGTGGACGGCTACCCGTGTCGATCTGGTCTTTGGCTCCAACTCGCAGCTCCGCGCCATTGCCGAGTACTATGGCTGTGATGATGCACAGCAGACGTTTGTGCATGACTTTGTGGCGGTGTGGCACAAGGTGATGAATCTCGACCGCTTCGATCTGGTGTGATACGGCCGTAGGCCCTCACCCCCGGCCCCTCTCCCACAAGGGGAGAGGGGTTTCCGCTTCTGGACCGTACCCGACCTGTAGGCTCTCACCTCCGGTTCCTCCCCCACAAAGATGTTCACCTGAAAACCTTTATGAAACCTTTGTGTCCTTCGTGTTCTTCGTGGTGAATCTTATACCAAATTCGGTTCATCGATAAAGATAGACTGATTCAGTATCCGAAGCGCCCAGAGCCATGTCCGCTTTATGTCCGCTTTTCCTCTGGTCACTTGGCGCTGGCAATCGTACACTGAGTCGAACGCCAATGTCCGCCCAGCGCCGCAACGCATGCCACCCACGCTGGTGCGGACCAACAGCGCAACACAATGGGTGTTGCGTACTGGTCTCGACCGTATGGATACAAGGAGGTTTACAATGGATGTACAATGGTTTGTCTTTCGTCGGCTG
>JAAURD010000356.1 GCA_012034075.1 Chloroflexaceae bacterium
ACTGGGCCTGACCGATGACCGTCCGCTCGTCCTGACAATGGGGCGCATGGTCTACAAAAAGGGGTTTACGGTCTTGCTTGATGCCTGGCCGCATGTGCTGGCGGGTTATCCCCAGGCACTGCTTGTGATGGTGGGCTATGGCGATTTGCGGCCGGCGTTGGAGCAACAGGCCCGTAAGCTCGGTATTGCCAATCAGGTGTGCTTTACCGGGCAGCTGGAACGAGCACGAGCAGCTGCCTATATGGCAGCCAGCGATATCTTTGTTCTGCCGATCATCCGCGATCAGGGTGTTGATGGTCTGCCCAATGTGCTGCTTGAGGCCATGGGCGCAGCCCGCCCGGTGGTTGCATCGCATGTGGCTGGCGTGCCCGATGTCATCACCCACGAGCAGCATGGCCTGATCGTGCCCGAACGGCAGCCACAGGTGCTCGCTCAGGCGATCATCCGGCTGCTGGCCGAACCAGCACTGGCCCAGCGCATGGGTCTGGCAGCCCGCCAGCGCATTGAAACCGAATTGACCTGGGACCACACCGCCGCCCGATTGGAACAGGTCTATGCCATGGCGGTTGGAGCGATCTAGGCGTTGGGGGCGTTGCCGCGGAGAAGGGCACGTGGTAGGATTGATGAACGCTTTTTGGGATGAATGTAGGGGCGTCAGCGTGCTGCGCCCAGCGTAGGGGCGTCAGCGTGCTGCGCCCAGCGTAGGGGCGTCAGCGTGCTGCGCCCAGCGTAGGGGCAATTGATGCGGGACAATGGAGCCAAACGTTGGGGTTTTGCGCCTTTGCGGGGAGCAATATTTCTTTTGTGGGCGCTTTCGGTGCTGATGCGGCTCTATCGCCTGGATGCGCAGAGCCTGTGGCTCGATGAAGGGAGCACCTGGGAAATCATCCAGCGTCCCTGGCTCTGGTTGGTGAGCGATCTCGTCAATCCAGCGGCGGCTATCCACTCTATCATCTGCTGCTCAAGGGCTGGACGATGCTCGCCGGTACCAGCGAGTGGGCGCTTCGTTTGCCTTCAGCTATGGCCGGTGCTGCTGCCGTGGTTGTGCTCTATCTAACCGCTCGTGCACTGCATCTGCCGGGCTGGCCCGCCGCGATCCTGCTCTGCTGCTCGCCTTTTGGCATCTGGTATGCCCAGGAGGCCAAAGTCTACAGCGCCCTGCTGCTTATCGCAACGCTCTCAATCTGGGCCCTCGTGCGGGCCATCCACCGCGAGACCGGTGCTGCCTGGCTGACCTGGGCTGCTATCGCCCTGCTAAGTCTGTTTGTGCATCGTCTGGCGTTTTTGCTGGTTATTGCCGCACTTGTCGGACGCTGGCTCTGCCTACCGCGTCAGAGCCCGGCCAGCCAATCTGGCTGGCAACGCCTCTTCCCATGGCTGCTCGGGCTGATCAGTATTGGCTTTGTGACCCTGATGGCCTTTGGTATGGGCAGCGAGCGGGCTGCCACTGGGGCCTACATTCCAGCTGACCCGTTGCTGGCACTCTGGCTCACGTTCGTGCGGTTTAGCACCGACCGCTGGCCCGGCGACATCGCCTGGTGGCTGCTCCTGCCATGGATCATGCTGACGCTGTGGGGGCTGGTTCTGGCTGTTGCCGACAGCATCAGCGAGAGGCCCTCACACCCGGCCGCTCTCCCAGGGAGGGAGAGGGCATATGGGATAATGGACCTGACTATAAGAGCGCGGCTGCTGCTTAGCTTGCTGCTGGTGCCACTGGGTTTGTTTTTGCTCCAGTTGGGGTTGACCCGCATCTACGAAGCACGCTACTTGATGATTATCTACCCGGCCTGGTTGCTGTTGCTTACCTACCCGTTTGGTCGTGAGAGCCGCACAACAGCACAATGGTCAGGTCGCGCCAGCCGAGCGCTGGCCTGGACGTTTATTGCCAGTATCACGCTGCTCCAGGGGGCGCTCCTGTTTCAACCGGGCCATGGCCTCTTTTCGGGGACGCCGCTGAAGGAACAGTACCGTGAAGCGATTGCCGAACTTGCCCGTCGGGTCCATCCCGATGATCTGGTTGTGCTGCATCCCGGTTATCTCCGCCCGCTCTACGATTATTATATGGGCAGGTATACGAGCGACCCGCCGCCAACGCCGTTGCTGTTTGCGAGCTTTAAACAGGGCCAGACTGAGTTTAGCAGCCGCGAATGGCATGCTCTGCGCCAGCAGCACTTCCGTGGCGGGTTGCGCAGCTTCTTGCTCATCGCGCCAGAGCATGCCCGCACGGTGGATGTCCCGCCCATGCCCGGTGATGAGTATGGTCTGGTCGGTCTCTACTATCAATACAGCCGTGAGCAGCAGAAATGGCCCTGCGGTATCTGGCGCGGTAACGGCGTACACCTGCTCTGTCAGGCCTCACCCGAAGCCTATGAGAGCGGCACTGTGCCAGAACCCGCTACGCCCATGGAGGCAACGTTTGGCGATGTGCTGCAATTCCTGGGCTATACGCTGAAAGCGACCACGCCTGACGGACCGGGGGTGTACCGCGCTGGTGGCAGCCTGCCGATCACGCTCTATTGGGATGTGAAGCAGCCGATCCCAACCGACTACGCGACCTTTTTGCATCTGTGCCAGGATTGCAGCATGCCGCCTGTGGCCAGCGACGATGGCCCGCCGCTTGATGGCTACCTGCCAACATCAACGTGGCTGCCGGGCAACCCCGCTCGTGATGATCGCAGCATCCGCTTGCCGCGGGATCTGCCACCGGGCCGCTATACCGTGCTGCTCGGTATGTATCATCCGGGGGAGGCAGGCGTAGAGGCACGCCTTCCGATCCGCGGCTCGGTCATGATGCCGCCTGCGCGACTGGTATTGGGGTCGGTTGAAGTGTTGGGAGCGCCCCAGCGTTGAGGCGCCCAGGCGCAAAGGTGCAGGGAAACGGGATACGTGTCGCCAAACTCGGTTGGGTGACCATGACCGAGCCGTTGCGCTTTGACGGCAAGATGATGCGTGCCCGCATCAGCGAGCGGGAGGAGACGATGCCAGTGCGTATCTATGGGCAATTGCCCGAACCAGAGCGACAGATACCGGAGCGGGTTATCGCGGGTATCGGGTATCGGGTATCGGGTATCGGGTATCGGGTATCGGGTATCGGGTATCTGTCACCGGAATGGAATTCACTCACTTATCGGGAATATAGGGATACCTGCTAGGAATGTGCATCGAATATTCCCTTCCCTTGACAATTTTTCCGATTTAAATAAATACTTCTAAGTAAAAAGTTATGTTTAAGATGTCAAGTCACAAGGGT
>JAAURD010000357.1 GCA_012034075.1 Chloroflexaceae bacterium
TGGCGGGGTCGTCCGCCTGATCATCAAAACAGTGGTAAATTTCTGAGTTTTTTGGTTGCCATAGCTTACACTTTACTAATAGAGGCATCAAATAAAAGCTGTACAATTATCTGGTAGGCGCGACTTGCAGTCGCGTGCGGACGCTGCAAGCATCTGCTCCGATTGTCCGATGTCTACCTAATGTCTCTATAAGTCGAGGAATACTTCATATATTTTACCATGTTGTGGCAGGCATTCGCGTATCCGGCGCGTCTGGCAGGGGCGGCGGGCACGCTGCTGGTGTAGACAACAGCGAGTGGGCAGGGATACTGCTGCTGACCGGTCGCGGTGCGTCCGTTTGTGACAATGTTGGTGCTGCCACACGTTGTGCATTCCAGGGTGCACCTCCAGGGTTTGCAACGGTTTTTACTGTGTCAATAATCATGTTACGACAACCCAGCCTCGCCCGATACACTGCTGTGCCAACACCATGAGCGCTTGATCGGTGCAACGACGAGCCTGTAGCGGTTGCTGGAGATCGCACAGCACTAACCCTTGATACGCAAGCGCTTCAGCCAGCCATGCTGGTTTTTTTAAGGGTTGCAGCAAGAGCACCGCATGCTCCAGCGTCGTCAGTGCGGCGTGCGGCTGCTGATCGAGCCATAACGCTTGCCCCAGGACACAGCTTGTCGTGGCTTCCCATTCAGTGCACCGGGTTATCTGAAAACAAGCGATGGCTCGTCGGGCAATCTGGATTGCGTTCCCTGTATTGGTGGTGCTCTGGGCCAGCAATGCAACTGCCTGATAATGCCATACCTGGGCAATCCCCAGGGGGTCGTTCAGTTGCTCATACATCCCCTGCGCTGTATCGAGCAGTGCGAGGGCAGCAGCAGCCTGCCCCATACGTTTCTGGAGTACAGCAATATAGGTCAGCGTGCGTGCTTCGGCGGCAGGCCTCTCGGCATCACGCCAGTGTACCCGCGCCTGCTGATAGGTCTGGATTGCCTCGTGCCACAGCCCGGATTGTTCCTGACAGTGAGCAATGCTCCACAATGATTGACCAATTGCCGAGCATAGCTGGTGTGTTTGTGCCAGGGTGTGGGCTTCACGCAACAGCAGCAACGCTTCGGCTACCAACCCCTGCCGCTGCAAAAGCTGGCTCTTGAGCAGCAAACCATTGATAAACAGTTCTGGTGCGCCATGCTGATGGGCTGTCTGGAGCGCTTGCTGCACCGAAACCAGTGCCGCAGACAGGTTGCCCTGTTCGGCTTGCTCGTGAGCAACCTGTAGCAGTGCCGCACATTCGCCCGGTCGGTCACTCGTTTCGAGCGCATGGAGCAAGCCCTTTTGCCCTTCACGGTGAGTTGGAGTGATCGGTGGCATGGTAAAATGATGAGGCGTAGCATCTGAAGGCGAAACCGAGATCGCCGCTGTTGGTGGCAACCAGACAGATGGAGGATGTACATCGGTGGGTGTGTTTGGTGCCGATGCACGCCCGGAACGCAATGTCTCGGCAAGCGTTCGGGTTGCAACTTCTGGTTCAATGGCAAGTTCCTGGCGTATCAGGGAAACAAATTGCTCATAGGTCGTCAGGGCAGCATTACGTTGACCAAGCGATACATAGAGCCGCATAAGCATTCGCAGCGTCACTTCGTTGAGCGGTTCCTGTTGCAGAAGACGCTGCGCCAGTGGCAGGGCTTCGCGGGTGCGCTGCTGCACGAGGAGCGCCTGACAGGTGGTATGCAGCAGGTTGGTGTAGTGCATCGTCACGGTTTCGCGCCGTTCGAGCAACCAGTCATCGTAGCACCCTGGCACGAGATGCCCCGGTAGAGCTGAATGGCATGCAGCCAGTCATCCAGGCTATGCGATGTTGCACCTTTCTGAAAGGCTTCAACATCGAGCCAGCGGGCAGCAGCGGGCAACAAGATCGTTTCTGCATCGGTGACCAGGGGCAGGTCGGGCAATGCCTGCCGCAACAGCCAGAGCAGGTGACTGAGGCGACGGCGACCGTCGCGTTCGGGCAAGTTGGGAAACAACATGCTCACCAGTTGCTCGCGGCGCAGGGGTTTCGGGTTGAGTAAGAGCGCCGCGAGTAAGCTCTGGGTTCGAAAAGGTGGTCGATCCTGGGGTTGCTGCCAATAACACAGGCGGATATCACCCAGGAGATAAAAAGCAAAAGGTTGTTCAGCAGTCGGAACGAACGCACCTATCGGGCTGAACGCTGGTTCGCGCATGTCTATGAAGGTAGCGTGCGGCGGTGCTGCTTCAGTACGTGGTGATAACAGTGTCATTGTTCCCTCCTTTGAACCGATATGCAGATATCACGCTGGGATTTCAGCATACCTGCTGATCCTCAACCCACCCTCAAAACACTATCAAAAGCAGCGTGATGCAAGCTGAGAGGAAAAATTGGTATGGCGCATCTCTCGCTCGCACTCCTTGGCCGGTTCGAGATCTATCTCGATTCGAAGGCGTTGCACGATGCGTTGGCCTACAACAAACTCAAGGCGCTACTGGTGTATCTTGTGGTTGAGGCACAGCAGATCCATCAGCGGGGACGGCTGGCAGGCTTGCTGTGGGCAGAGCAGCCAGAAGCGCAAGCACGTCACAACTTGAGTCAGGCGCTGTTCAACCTGCGCCACCTGCTCAACGACAAGCACAACCCAACGCCCTTTTTGCTCGTCACGCGCCAGACGGTGCAGTTCAACCCGCAGAGCGACTACCAGGTGGATGTTGATGCCTTTCGTGCTGCTGTGCCTTCGTCTGGCCCACCTGACCCACAGCTTCGAGATCGCGCGCCGCCATCGCTTCAAGCGCGGCTCGGGGCTGCCGGTGCGCATTCCGGCGATCGAGCTGATCGAGATCGGGGCGGGCGGTGGCAGCATCGCCCACATCGACGGCTTGGGGCTGCTCAAAGTCGGGCCAGAGTCCGCTGGTGCCGCCCCCGGTCCAGCCTGTTATGGGCTGGGCGGCACTGCTCCGACCGTCACCGACGCCGACCTGGTTTTGGGCTATCTCAACCCTGACTATTTCTTGGGGGGGGCGCATGGCGCTGGATCGGGGGGCGGCAGAGGCGGCGATTCAACAAACGATTGCGGAGCCGTTGGGGCTCAGCCTGATGGCCGCGGCCAATGGGATCTTCCAGATCGTCAACGAAAATATGATTTCGGCCACGCGCGTCCATGTGGCCGAGCAAGGGGCCGATCCGCGG
>JAAURD010000098.1 GCA_012034075.1 Chloroflexaceae bacterium
TGGTGATTTTGATGGACTCGATTACCCGCCTGGCACGCGCCTATAACCTGGATATGCCACCGAGTGGTCGCACCCTGTCGGGTGGTATCGATCCGGTGGCTCTCTATCCACCAAAACGCTTTTTTGGCGCAGCACGCAACATTGAAATGGCGGCAGTCTCACCATCACGGCGACATGTCTGGTAGATACGGGCAGCCGCATGGATGATGTCATCTATGAAGAGTTTAAGGGCACTGGCAATATGGAACTGCATCTTGACCGGCGCCTCTCGGAAAAACGCATCTTCCCAGCCATCGATATTCAACGGAGCGGTACGCGGCGTGAAGAGTTGTTGCTGTCATCCGATATCCTACGTCAGGTCTGGACACTACGACGCATGGTCTCGATGCTAGGCGAAAACGAGGGCACCGAGCTGGTGCTGGCACGTATGGCAAAGACTCAGACGAATACCGATTTTCTCGCAACCCTGAATAAGAACACATCTTGAGGCAGATTCTCACGGCTCAACCAGCCAGCACTGAGACGCAACACCGGCGGTGTGCGTCAGGGGATGATCGCTCCTGATCGTCCGTCTGCTGCCTGGCACCAATGTCTGCTCTCCCTGGCAACTGTTGCTCGGCGCAGCACGCTGCGCCACTACGGGTTTTGGTGCTTGCAATGCCAACAGGCTATCGGGTATGTGTTCGTTCGCTGTGGGACATCAGGATCGTCTCGATCTGCCGCCGTACTGTGGGCAGGCTTGCAGCGACAAGTGGCGTGAGGGTTTCCCCATAATCAAACGAGCTGCCAGCAACGGTGATGAGCATGGCTGCTGGCGATTGACCATACCATTCCAGGGTAGAGGCAAGCAACTGCTCTGGGGTCAGATGGTGTAGGAGCGGTGTCACAAACTGCGGTTCGGGAGTGATCGTGGTTTGTTGCATGTTACCAGCCGGTTCGTCAGGAGCCGGCCCATGCGCATCGAGAAACAGCACCAGGTCGGCCTGACTCACCGGTTCGGCCAACTCTGGCGTGAGTTGTCTACATGCTATCACCTGTATGTGCAGAGTTGGCAGACCAGACAATGGATGATCGAGGAGTTGTTGCGCAATAACCCAGCCAACACCGTCATCACGTCTGAGTGGGTTGCCATATCCCACGATCACGACGCGGCTGGATCGGGTCTGCCCTTGTCGGTTAGCCACGGAGCGACTCATCCAGAACGGTGCCCTGGGCATCAAGCAGTTGCACATGCAGTGGCATCTGCCCGACGGCATGGGTCGAACAACTCAGACAGGGATCAAACGCGCGGATCACGGCTTCAACCCGGTTGAGCGCACCTTCGGTGAGTTGCTGGCCCTGCACAAAGTGACGCGCAACCTGCAGCACACCACGGTTCATTGCCAGTGCATTGTTGCCGGTGGCAATAATCAGGTTGGCCCAGGTGATCAAGCCACGTTCATCAATGCGGTAGTGGTGGATCAGGGTGCCGCGTGGGGCCTCTGAGACACCGATGCCTTCACGATTGTTTGGCCCGGCAAAGGCTCGCACGTGCTTGCTCAAAATATCGGGGTCGTGCAAGAGCTGTTCGATACGTTCAAGGCCATAGAGGATTTCGATCAGGCGAGCATAGTGGTAGTGGAATGAACTCAGGACAGCACCGCGATTGAGCTCACGGAACATGACCCATTCTTCATCCGCCAGGGTCGTGCCACATGAATGGATGATATTGAGGCGAGCAAGGGGACCGGCGCGGTACATGCCTTGAGGATAGCCCATCGGTTTGTAGTAAGCGCTCTTCAGATAGGACCAGGGTTCGACCGCTTCCGCAATGATCTCTGGGTATCGCTGTGTTGCTATCTGGTCCTCAATGATATTGCCCATGGCATCAACAATGCGCAGGGTGCCATCATAGTGCTCGAGCATGCCCTGGGAATTGACCAACCCCAGAAAGAGCGATGGGAAATTGGCAAACGTCTGAATTTCCTCGCGATACTGATTCATGGTGCGTTTAAACCAGGTGAGCGTGCGCTGAACAATGCTCACGGCTTCGGGCATGTCAGCCAGAATCTGATCACGGACCTCTTCTGAGAGCGGCGCATTAACCCCACCAGGCACCACCCAGGCCGGGTGAATGCGTTTACCGCCGAGCCATTCAATGATCTGTTGACCGAATTGGCGCAGGCGAATGCCATCACGCGCCATCGTCGGATGTGAATGGGCCATCGCCAGGATATTGCGTCCGGCCGGGTCACTATCCATACCGAGCAAGAAATCGGGCGATGCGAGATGGAAAAAACTGAGCGCATGGGATTGGACCAGCTGCGCCAGATTTAAGATCGTCCGCAGATGAATGGCGGTGGGCGGAATCTGAACGGCCATCAGGGCATCGCAGGCTTTGGCCGAAGCGACCAGATGACTCACCGGACAGATACCACAAATGCGTGCCATAAGCGAAGGCATCTCATAAAAGGGGCGCCCTTCACAGAGCTTTTCAAAACCGCGAAACTGCGTTACATGAAAGTGAGCATCCTGAACCAGTCCTTCGTCATCAAGTAAGATGGTAATTTTTGCGTGACCTTCGATACGGGTTACCGGGTCGATGGTGATTGTTCGTTCCATAGGGTTCGCCCTTCTTGCTGCGGATTATGAACCAAAACGGGTGTAGGCGCTCAGGTCTGGTGTGCGTCCTTCAAGCAATTCAGAGAGCGCAAAAAAGATTGCATCGGCCGGTGGTGGGCAACCGGGAATAAAGACATCGACCTTGACAACTTCGTGAACGGGCCGGACACGAGCGAGCAGGTGTGGCACCATATCACGGGGAATCTGTGGATAGAGTTCGATGTTTTCGTGATAGGAACGCTCCAGAACGGCATTGGCACTAAATTGATTGCGCATAGAGGGAACATTGCCGGTGATAGCACAATCACCCAGCGACACCAGGGTATGGGTATGCTGTCGGACATTGCGGATCTTTTCCCAATCTTCCATATTGCTGACGGCGCCTTCCACCAGGGTGAGATCCACCCAGTCGGGAAATGTTTTGATATCGACCAGTGGGCTGTAGACGAGGCTGGCCTTTTCGGCAATCTGTATCAGCCGTTCATCGAGGTCAAGAAAAGACATATGACAGCCAGAACAGCCGTCAAGCCAGATGGTTGCTAGGCTTGCCTGCGTTCATGACGATTTCTCCTTTGTTTTGGCGAGATAGGGTAAAAAGCGGCGACGGCGACTCATCTCAGCCACAGCTTTCCCTTTTTCAAAAAGCGCCCCGGTCGGACATACCTGCACACATTTACCACAGCTGGTACAGGTTTCCGAACTTCCCCAGGGTTCATTGAGATCGGTGATGACCAGGGCTTGAACCCCCCGCCCTGCAACATCCCAGGTATGGGCGCGTTCAATCTCATCGCATACACGGACACAACGAGTACAGAGAATGCAACGATTATGATCAATCACAAACCGCTCGTGAGAAGCATCGACCGGTAGTTGGGGATAACGATACGCAACTTCCACATGGCTCAGACCGAGGGCCTGGGCTTGACCTTGCAATTCACAATGGTTATTGGAAACACAGACCGCACAGAGATGGTTGCGTTCGGAAAAGAACAGGGACAGAATGGTCTGGCGATAATGGCTCAGACGTTCTGAATGGGTCACAATATCCATACCTTCGCGCACATAGGTAGAACAGGCCGATACTAACTCGCTCGTACCTCTGACTTCGACCAGGCACAGACGGCATGAACCAACCACCGATAACCCTTCGACAGAACAGAGCGAAGGGATGTTGATATCATTTTCATGGGCAACTTCAAGTATGGTTTCGTTTGAACGCGCACCAACATCACGACCATCAATTTTGAGCGTAACGACCTGTTGGGAGAGACGACTCATGGGCAATCTATCCTTGTTGCTATTGGCGGATATGGGCCAGGTATTCATGGCGGAAGAAGCGTAATGTACTGAGCACCGGGTTAGGTGCCGATTGACCAAGACCACAAAGACTGGTATGCTTCACCACATCACACAATTCTTCCAGCAGTATCAAATCTTCAGGCGTAGCCATCCCTTCGGCAATCTTTGTCAGGAGCGTAGCCAGCTGAGCAGTACCAACCCGGCACGGTACGCATTTGCCGCAGGATTCATCCTGACAAAATTCCATGTAAAAGCGTGCTACATCAACCATGCTCGATGTTTCATCCATAATAATAATACCGCCAGAACCCATAATCGACCCAATCTGGTTGAGCGTCTCATATTCAGTCGGCATATCAAGGTGCGTTTCCGGAATACAGCCCCCAGATGGCCCACCTGTTTGCATCGCTTTAAACGCCAGCTCATTGGGAATGCCGCCACCAATATCAAACACAATGCTCCGCAGACTCATCCCCATCGGCACCTCGATCAAACCACCGTGGTTTACTTTCCCAGTCAGCGCAAAGACCTTTGTGCCAGTGCTCTGGCTGCTCCCAATCGTTGCAAACCAGCCACCACCGTTGCGCAAAATGGCGGGGATATTGGCAAGCGTTTCGACGTTATTGATCAACGTTGGCTGGCCCCAAAGACCAGCTTCAGCCGGATATGGCGGTCGCGGACGTGGGTTACCGCGCCGACCTTCAATCGATGCAATCAGTGCAGTCTCTTCACCACAGACAAAAGCACCAGCACCAAGACGCACGTCAATCTGAAAACGAAAGGCACTTTCAAAGATATTATTGCCGATTACACCGAGTCGTTCGGCACGACGCAACGCATTTCGTAGCCGTTTGATCGCAAGCGGATATTCGGAGCGTACATAGATATAACCCTGGGTAGCACCAACCGCATAGCCAGCAATCGCCATACCCTCAATAATACAGTGAGGATCACTCTCCAGGATGTTGCGATCCATAAAAGCACCTGGATCGCCTTCATCGGCATTGCAAATCACATATTTCTGATGACTATCGGCTTTCGCTACCGTTGTCCATTTGAGACCGGTTGGATAGCCCGCACCACCACGTCCACGCAAACCGCTATGAATCACTTCACTAATAACCTCAGACGGAGTCATCTCGGTAACAGCCTGCAATAAACCCTGATAACCATCAACCGCAAGGTACTCTTCAATGCGCTCGGGGTCAATATTTCCGGCATTGGCGAGCACAATTTTCACTTGTTGCTGGAAAAAGGGAATATCGGTCGAGCAGACCAACCGTTCGACCGGTGAGTGCTTCAGGCTTTGGACCAGTTCCGGCACATCGTCAACCTGGACATGCTGATAGAGCGTACCAGCCGGGTTGACCTGCACCAACGGACCGGCCGAACATAACCCCAGACAACCAACCCCTTTGACCCGACACGTTTTGTCCATTCCGCGATCACGCACCTCTCGGGTAAGTGCTGTGTATACCTGATCACTCTGGGCCGACAGGCACCCCGTGGCCGTACACACATGGATCTGATGCTGCCATTGCTGGGCGTCTGTCTGCTCTTTGTGAGCCAGTTCGGTGAGTTCTTCAGGCATCATGGCGAATTATCTCCTGAATGCGTTGAATAACGTTGTTTTGATTGGCCTTGCTCAACGTTTCCTCATTGAGCACGACGACCGGCGCCAGGCCACATGAACCAAGACAACGTGCCGTCTGCAGATACAATGTTCCATCAGCAGTGGTTTGACCAGCTTTGACCCGAAACGTCTTTTCGATTGCCGAAAGGATCGTGGCCCCGCCCTTGATATGACACGACGTACCGACGCAAATGACACAGGTATGATGTGCTTCGCGTGGTTTGAGCGTAAAGAGGTGATAAAACGTCGCAACCCCATAAATCTGGCTCAAGGGTACCCCAAGTGTGGCGCTGATATAATGCATTGCCTGATCATCGAGACTGCCAAAGGCTTCTTGCACACTATGCAATGTCTCAATGAGACAGTGTGAATCATAGCCATAGCGACGCATCGTCGTATCAATAATGCGCCAACGCTTGTCATCCGATGGCGGTGGAATTCTCGCTATATCGGTCTTCATGATTGCTCTTGCACTCTTCCTCCCATATGCAAACCGTCCGTACCTTTACAGGATCCGCTGGTGCTGCTGCTCCCCGAACGTATCCGGTGATTGCCAGGGTAGGCGCAGCACCAGCAAGCCGAACCATCGCAACCGATGGTCCGATAGGTCTTAACTCGACCAGAAGGGATCATCATCGGCCGATGATGACAAGGTGCGATGAATAATGCGGCTACTAATCGCCGTATGCGGCATCTCACGACCATCACCAAATGAACTGAGCACCTTCATATAGTTTGCTCGTTCAAAGGCCGATGGCTCGGCAACCGCCTGCTGACTCATACTGCCCTGCATCTGTTGGATCGATTCGTATTCATGCTCTTCGAGCCAGATACGCATATCTTCCAGGATCTCGGCCGCCGTTTGAATACCGTTGCGAAGCAAGGCCGATGTCATCATGGCCACTTTGGCCCCGGCCATCATCGCTTTAATCGCATCTTCGGCACTGTGAATACCACTGGTCAGCGCAAAGTCGGTGTTGATACGTCCATAGAGCAACGCAATCCAGCGCAAAGGCAGACGCATCTCATAGGGCGTACTGAGCATGATGTTAGGATAAACTTCCAGCTCTTCCAGATCGAAGTCGGGTTGATAGAAGCGGTTAAAGAACACCAGACCATTCGCCCCGGCCTCGACCAGACGATTGGCAAAGTGGGGTAGCGCGGTGAAGAAGGGGCTGAGTTTCACCGCAATAGGGATGCTGATCTGCTGACGAATGTCACTTACCAGCTTGATATACGCATCTTCAAGCTGACTGCTGGTAATCTCCAGATCGACAGGCACAAAGTAGATATTGAGTTCGAGCGCATCGGCGCCAGCTTGTTCCATCTCTTTCGCAAAATGGATCCAACCGCCTGTAGAGACGCCATTGAGACTGCCAATGACCGGAATGCTCACCGCCTGTTTCACCTCGGCCAATTGTTCAATATACGCATCTGGTCCAATACTGTAGGTGCCAATATCGGGGAGATAGGTGAGCGCCTCGGCAAAGGTCTCGGTACCGTGGCTGAGAAAATGGTCAAGCTCCAGACTTTCATGGATAATCTGCTCTTCAAAGAGAGAATGCATCACAATGGCTGAAAGACCAGCCTCCTCCAGACGTTTGGCCTGATCGGTCTTTTTCGTAAACGTAGATGCTGATGCGACCAGTGGGTTTTTAAGCTGCAGGCCAAGATATGTTGTGGTTAAATCCATAACACTACTCCTTATAGGTTCATTGAACGTACCCTCCACCCCCCGGCCCCTCTCCCAAGGAGGGGAGAGGGGCGATCGAAGGGTGGCGGACAAACAGGGACCCAGCACATAGCATGGTTATACGGCCAGGCCGGTGGGGTCGGTAGCCGTGCCAATTGTAGTAGTCTGAGCCAGCCGTCGGTATACTTCCCACTGCTGGTAAACATCCTCTTGCGCTGCCCGCATTAGCATTTCAGCACGTGCTTCGTCGCTCTGGAGCAACATGCGGTAGCGTGTTTCGTTATAGGCATATTTGTCAAGGGAGATGCTGGGCCCCTTCGAGTCCAGGATAAACGCCGGTTTGCCTTCGGCAATACGGTCGGGATTGTAACGATAGAGCGGCCAGTAGCCGGCCTGAACCGCCAGTTTTTGCTGCTCCAAGCCCTTGCGCAGGTTGAACCCATGCGCAATACAGTGGCTATAGGCAATAATCAGCGATGGGCCGTTGTAGGCTTCGGCCTCAAGGAAGGCATTCAGCGTTTGCACATCGCTTGATCCCATCGCAATACGGGCTACATAAATATAGCCGTAGCTGATAGCGATAAGCCCCAGGTCTTTGCGCTTCATATCTTTGCCACGGGCAGCAAACTTGGCGACTGCTGCACGGGGCGTTGCTTTGGATGACTGACCACCCGTGTTCGAGTACACTTCCGTGTCGAGCACCAGCACATTGACATTGTGCCCAGAAGCCAGCACATGATCGAGGCCACCAAAGCCAATATCGTAAGCCCAACCATCACCGCCCACAATCCAGACGCCCTTGCGGACCAGCACATCCGCCAGACTGAGCAGGTCTTGGGCGCGAGTATTCCCACTCAAGCCTTGCAAGCGTTCTTTGAGCGTTACCACACGCTCACGTTGGGCCGCGATATCGGTTTCACTTTTCTGCGGCGCAGTCAGCAGGGCATCAACCAGCGTATCGCCGACTTCACTGCTAAAATGCGGCAGCAACTCACGAGCATATTCTACCTGTTTGTCCAGACACAGGCGCATCCCCAGACCAAACTCGGCATTGTCCTCAAACAGCGAATTGGCCCAGGCCGGGCCACGTCCGTCGCTGTTCATCGTCCACGGGGTGGTCGGCAGGTTGCCACCATAAATAGATGAGCAGCCCGTGGCATTGGCGATAATGCTGCGGTCGCCAAACAGCTGCGACATGAGTTTGAGATACGGCGTCTCACCACAGCCAGCACATGCGCCCGAGAACTCAAACAATGGCTCAAGGAGTTGTGAGTTTTTGATGCTGTTGAAAGCAATGCTCGTCCGGTCAACTTCTGGCAGCGAGAGGAAAAACTCCCAGTTCGCGGCTTCTGATTCACGCAACGCTGGTTGCGGCGTCATGTTGATAGCTTTGCGCCCGACCTGGCTTTTGTCTTTCGCGGGACATGCTTCGACACACAGCGCACAGCCAGTGCAATCTTCAGGCGCCACCTGAATAGTCAACACCTGACCGGGCAGTTCACGGAAACGCGCCCCGGTACTCTTGAACGTTTCAGGCGCATCTTTCAGCAGAGCTGGATCATACACCTTCAGCCGAATGACTGCATGAGGACAGACAAAGGCACACTTACCACATTGGATACAGATATTCGGTTCCCAGACGGGTATCTCCATCGCAATATTGCGTTTTCCCAACGCGTTGTGCCAGAGGGGTACGTACCGTCGTTCGGCAGCGCACTAACAGGCAGCGCATCACCATTGCCAGCAATCATTTGTCCCAGCACATTGCGCACAAATTCGGGCGCCGCTGCGGGTACCGGTGGTCGAATGGTTTCGCTGCTGCTGACGCTATCGGGTATGGTCACCTCATAGAGGTTTGCCAGGGTGCGGTCAACAGCCTCGTAGTTCTGCTGCACCACGGCTTCGCCACGTTTCCCATAGGTCTTCTTAATCGTCTCTTTAATCTTCCCAATAGCCTGCTCTCGGGGCAAAATACCGCTGATAGCAAAGAAACAGGTCTGCATAATCGTATTGATGCGTCCACCCATGCCCGTCTCACGCGCAACACTGTAGGCATCAATCACATAAAAACGCAGTTTCTTGTCAATAATCCCCTGCTGCGTCTCACGCGTCAGGTGGTTCCAGACTTCATCAGGGCCATAGATGCTATTGAGCAGGAAGACAGCGCCTGGTTTGGCATACTTCAGCACATCAAAGCGTTCAAGGAACGTGAACTGATGACAGGCCACAAAGTTGGCTTCACTAATCGTATAGTGTGCCTCTATCGGGTCAGGGCCAAAGCGCAAATGCGAGATGGTAACAGAGCCAGATTTTTTCGAGTCATAGACAAAGTACCCCTGCGCATAGTTTTCGGTCTCTTCGCCAATAATCTTGATCGAGTTACGGTTTGCCCCAACGGTACCATCCGCACCCAACCCCCAGAAGACACAACGTACCGTGCTATCTGGCTCTATCGAAAACGTGGGATCGTATTCGAGGCTCGTATGCGAAACGTCATCCTGAATGCCAACCGTAAAGTGATTTTTCGGTGCGGGTTTGAGCAGTTCATCAAACACACACTTGACCATCGCCGGCGTAAAATCTTTTGAGGAGAGGCCATACCGACCACCAATGACACGTGGCATGCGGCTAAAAGCAGGTGTCTCCTGAGCCATTGCTTCACTCAGGGTCGTAACGATATCAAGATACAGTGGCTCGCCCACAGCTCCGGATTCTTTGGTGCGATCCAGCACCGCAATACTCTTAACCGTGTTGGGTAAGGCTTGCAGAAAATGCTTGATGGAGAACGGTCGATAGAGCCGGACCTTGATCATACCAACTTTTTCGCCCTGACCTACCAGGTATTCCACCGTCTCTTGCACAGTTGCGGCGCCACAGCCCATGGCTATGACCACGCGCTCGGCATCTGGCGCACCCACATAGTCAAACAAGTTATAGGAACGACCCACCACTTCAGCAAAGCGCTCCATCACGCCTTGCACAATATCGGGGCAGGCATCGTAGAAGGGGTTGGCCGTTTCGCGAGCCTGGAAATAGGCATCTGGGTTCTGGGCAGTGCCACGAATAAACGGATGATCCGGTGAGAGACCGCGCGAACGATGGGCACGAACCGCTTCGTCATCAATCAAAGCCCGAATATCGGCCGTATCGAGTTTCTCAATTTTGCTGACTTCGTGTGAAATGCGAAAACCATCAAAGAAATGAACAAATGGCACACGAGCCTTCAGCGTTGCCGCATGGGCAATTAACGCCAGGTCCTGAGCCTCTTGCACGGAGTTGGAAGATAAAAACGCAAAACCGGTGCTCCGAGCCGACATAACATCGGAATGATCTCCAAAAATGGAAAGGGCCTGGGTCGCAAGCGAGCGTGCTGCAACATGAAACACGGTCGGTGTGAGTTCGCCTGCAATCTTATACATGTTGGGAATCATCAGGAGTAATCCCTGAGATGCGGTAAATGTCGTCGTTAATGCGCCCACCTGCATCGCACCATGCACTGCACCGGCGGCACCACCTTCTGATTGCATTTCAACGACCAGGGGCACACTCCCCCAGAGATTGGCCTGACCGGCGGCTGATCGCGCATCAGATAACTCACCCATCGGTGTTGAAGGAGTAATTGGATAAATCACGATTACTTCACTCAACTGATGGGCAACACTTCCTGCCGCTTCGTTCCCGTCAATAGTGACGACTGTCCGAGACATGTCTGTCTACCTCCATTGCTCTATGTATTGCCTTCAACTATTCAGTATAGCGGCTTGAAGCACGCTATAACGGAAAAGAATCTTCACAGAGTGTTGTCATGTCACAACTTAACACGACGAGACAGCAACTCACGAATCGATCAGAAGCTGTTTGAAAAGGCTGTATTTGCCATCGCAATGGGCTATATCGCCTCTTTGCGTTGGTTACGCAAGTTTGTTCAATCTTCTGTGCAGCAAGCGCTTTTTTTTCGCAAGCGCAAAGCAGTCTGGTATGAACAGACCACTGCAGGTGTTTCTGCCACGCCCTGATACTCGGTCGATACTTGGTCGATACTTGATTGATACTCGATTGATACTCAGTTGATACCAATTTGTAACTGAACACAGATGATCTGTGCGTGAACATGTATTTTTTCGATATTATTCTCTGTTTAAAGATAGATATCAATCGCTGAGATACAATTCAGTAACACGGTGTCAAATGTCGTGCCAGAATGTTGTGCAACCTATCCATAAACTGGCGTTTACCTTTTTTTGACGCCTCTGAAAGATGTTCGGTGTTACCACTGTGTTACTATCGAACCTATCATGAGTTCAGGTTTAAAATACAATGATGATGTATTTTGAACTATTTGCTTTTAAGCAAAATGTATCATTTTTCATGATAAATCAGTAACACACAGTTCCAATCTTCATTCTGATAGGTGTTACGTGCGTATATAATGAAGAGAAAGGGAGGTAGGCGATGATGCTTACGAAACGTGACGTTGCAAACGTTTTGGCTTGTTACAATCTTGGTGATTTGCAAAACCTCGCCCATGCTTGCCGAGGGTACGTCAATGAAACCGTTTTTATTGACACAGACCGGGGGCGGTTTGTTTTACGTCGGAACAGCCGGCGATTTAGCAAAGATGATCAATCTTATCGGCATTCATTGGTTGCCTGGTTGGCAGAGGAGCACTTGCCCGTACCGCCATTTATTCCAACTCGCAATGGTGAAACTCTGTGTGAAATGAATGGCGATTATTATGAAATAACACCCTTTATTCATGGTGGCGACTTTGACTTTAACCAGATGGAACAAGTAAGCAGTGTGGGTGCTACCCTGGGCGCCTATCATAAGGCAATCGAGGGCTTTCGACGCCCCCAACAGCAGTGCGCACCACGGTATGACATTCACGGGGTGTTAGCGTTAACCGAGAAGCTCTTGCAGCAAGATATGATGGGTGATCTGCAAGAATATCTCAAATGGTATGATACCCGTGCGATGGAGGCACGTGCCATTCTGTCGCATACGGTCTATCAGGCATTGCCACAACTGGTCATCCATGGCGATATGCACCGTGAGAATGTTCTCTTCCGGGGTAATAAGGTGGTCGCCTTGATCGATTTTGATCAGATAACCTGGGATGCACGCCTGGTGGATCTCGTTGATGCGCTCGTAGCCTTTGCTACCAGCACCGAGCGTCTGCCCCATATGATGTGGGGGATGTTTACCGGACCATTAGATGAAAAACGGGCATGGTCCTTGATCGAGGCGTATGCTCGCGTCACACCACTGACCGAAGCCGAGCTAGCCGTGTTACCCACCATGCTGGAGTTGCTCTGGTTGCAGGGCGAGCTGGGGCGGGTCATCTCAACACCAGATGGCGACCCAGCCTATCATCAATCGGTGTTGGAACAGGGTCGGTGGTTAGCCAACTGGATCAGCGAACGACGCGAATCGCTGATTGCTGCCTGGACAGAAGCGAACGCCGGTATGCATGCACATGCCCTTTAACGCTGCAAAATCAAACGCCTGATCGCGTAATGGATGGGCGCATTGGTGAAACCACCAATGCGCCCTTTTTCCTTGCTGTTTGTTGCGTTTTAACGTCGCACAAGCGGCAAATAGTTCTTGAGTGGTGTGGGATCAGGTGGATCAATATCATCTTCCACTTCAAGCGTAAAGAGATTGCTGCCGACACTGCTCACCAGATTCTCCGCTCTCACCTCAAGTGATATACTGCCTGTATTCGTAATAACATAGGTCGCTGTTGCAGTACCCTGGCCTGTATCAGGTCCAGGACTCCATTCATACAGTGTTGGATCAGATTCATCTGCATCTGTCGTCTGTGCCAACTTGACCGCAGGCGTCACCGCCGCGGTGAATGTCACAGACATATTGAGCGTTGCCTTCGTTGGTCCCACAACCGCTACTTGCCGTAGAACCGGGCTTTCCTGCGTCTCAAATGTTCCCTTCCCGGTATAACGTGCAATATTCCCAGCCCGATCAAACGCATCGATCCGAAATTGCAGGTCAACAATATCATTCGTATCTGGTAGCTGGAAAAACCAGCGATCCAGTTTTCCATCATATTGCATCGGTGCTGTAATCCATTCATCACCATCGACCACATACCGCAGATCAACCGCCTCAATGCCGGTAGCCAGTGGGTCATCACCATCGGGGTCATCGGTCACCACCGCAATAATCTCGGTTGAGTCATCATCATTGGTAATCACCCGGACCCATTCGATGATGGGCGATTCGGTATCTTGCAGCGCCGAGTCATCCGGTGCTTGAGGATCAATGTACGTAACCTGAAAGACCATCGTTTCATAGAGCCGCATGTCGCCGATTTGATTATCTTTGCCAACTTGAAACTGGGATGGGGTCACCAGGAGTTGATACCTGTTCGCCGTACTGGAACTATCTACCGTATAAGCGGTTTCTGTGTAATCGTAAAAGTTATCGGGATACCACACACCACTCCCTGTTTCAAAATCGGGCACAAAGTCTTCGGCCAGATCAAGCCATCGAAAGCTCTGCGTGATCACCTGGGAGATATTGGGACGGTAATTATCACTCGTGATATATTCACCACCCACAAAACTAATATCTTTAACCACCATTTCCTGGGTATCATCAACATTCCGCGCACTGAGATCATAGGCGAACTGCGGAAACATAGGATATCCCTCTTGCACCGCATCGATAATGCGTGGTTCATCCACCGTGAAAGACCCGCCCTCTGCAAAACTGTCACGCGCCGTAATAGTATCAATCACCGAATACACAACATCGCTATTGCGCTCAAAGGGCACCCGCTCCGTGTATGATACCGTAAAGGTGATGAGACGCTCATATTTACCCAGTGGAGCATCCACCGGTGGAACGGTATCCGGTGTATTATCCGGAGGCAACTCATCATCGGGGAAATCAGTCGGGTTGCGGACCCTCACTCCGAGAAAAGGCAACCCATACAGAGTCACCGCTGTCAATGCCTTCAGATCAAAGACATCCAGGTACGTGGCATTGCGAATATAGCGCTGTCGTGCGCGGACCATCGCGCGGCCAATCGGTTGTCCTTCATAGTTACCATAAACACCACCAACACGGTCGATGCGTCCCAATTCCTGGGTGAAGATCAGCGAGAAACGCTCACTGTAACCAACAAGATCGACATCACCATAACCATAGGTCGTATTTCCAATAAAAGTACCACCCTGACGCATAAACGCCTGTGGGAAGTCGGCATGATAGCGCCCGATATTCGGAGTATCCTCCAATATCCAATCATTCCCAATAGTAAGACCACTATGGCAGCCGACCGAATAACACAAGCGATTCTCAAAATAGCGGCTTGCGCCGGGGGCCGGGTCCGGGTTCAAAATGCGCTCGGCCAGAAACGTATCATCCGTCTGGTTCGCATCAGCTGCGGCCGGTATAGCCTGCCAGAAATCAAAGTGAGCATTGATCGATTGCAGCGGGATGCTACTGGAATCCGTATAATCGCTCGTGAAGAGGTCCAGACGACCATCAAACCAGGCATTCCCTAAATCAGCAGCATCCCATAAGAGAGGACTATTCAGGATAGTGAGCGTTTCCGTCGTGCTAAACCCAATCGTTTCAAGCGTATCCGCAACAATTGATGCCTGGTCGCTTAAAAAGTCATACCCCGTCACAACCGCTTTGCGATCGGGACCTGAAGCATCGATGACCAATGGGGTATCGCCTTGAGCATATTCGTGCAAATAGTTCCAAATTTCATCGGGCGTCTCGACCAGTCGGCCAACCGCACGCGTTGGAATCATCAGGGGATGATCGGGGGCGTTGTAATAGTCATCCGTACCATAAATATTATCGGTAAGCACAGTGCGATAGAAGAGGGAAGCCGCAATTGGGCTGCCTGGATCGATAATGCCATTGCTTTCCACGGTCTCAAGATACGCCGGATACTCCTCTTGATTGGCAAGGGTCACCAGGTCTGGAACGCGGTAGAATGGGATGATATCATCACCACCAACGAGCACAATGTATGCAATATTGGGAAACGGCGGATCAATCGCAACCTTATTGCCCAGTGCCAGTTCCGCCGGATCGAAATTGCGGAACGTCGCCGCCGTAATAAAATTATCGATCACCTGGGCAATATAGTTCGCATACAGCGGATTAGTCGGGTCCGCATCCCACAAATTATACGCATTGGTAATCGTTCTGGTATTGCCAGTGTCATCCTGACTCAAGATCAGATTATCAAGATTGAGCACCGCCCCGGCAACTTCGGGCCTCTGTGCTAACAGGTTGATATCCAGAATAATGTTATCAATCGTTGATGCACTCGCATCACCATAGAGCTTGCGCATACGACTGCCACTCAAGACAAACAGAGTCTGGACCGCTGGCTCTGGTGGAATATCGATCCCGATCACTTCCTGTTCTGGTGGTGCATCCAGATTATTGCCATCGACCTGCACATCAAGGGTATAGGTTTCATCTGGACTATAGGCGCCGTTTTCAGCAGCTACCACCGCATAGTATGTCCCCGGTAGCCAGGCAATCGTCTCAATATATTCGGTGTTCGTGAATGGCTGGTTACTGACTGCTGTAATATCACCGCCGGTTGACTTCCCACCGCGCCCAATAGAAATAATGTGCCCACCTGTTGATTTGCCGCCACGACCAGTCGATTTGCCGCCACGGCCAGTCGATTTGCCCCCACGGCCAGTCGATTTGCCGCCACGGCCAAGATCGATAATGCGTGAAAGACCCTCATCATTGTTGATAATCCCATTTGGGCCAATCGAGGTATCCGCACCACGGATCAGCACCAGATCATAGTCTCGTGGCAGATTATCCAGCGTAAGTTGCACGATTGAAGCCGGGTTTTCGATACGAAAAGAAAACCAATCATAGTCACCCGGCAGAGCAATATGACCAGTAATAGTACGTTGCCAGCTGACCGTCGCTTTATCCGGGTCGATAGCATTCACCGTCCGATCGGGTGGCGTGAAATCGTTTGGTTCGATTTCGGTAAAGGCAGGTAAGGCAGTTGTGTTTTTGGCTGCTTGCTGCAACACGGGTGTTGCTATCACAGATGATCCCTTTGCTGCTTCCACCGGTGTATACAACGATGTTGCCGTAAGCGATAACAGCAAAAGACCGATAATGAAGAGATAGCCTGCTCGAACGATAGCTTGATGAAACTTCATAATACGCTCCTGTGTGGTAGATCATACCAAATTCGGGTGATCGCTCACCCCCTCATCCCCGGCCCTTCTCCCACAAGGGGAGAGTGTAGACGATGCCATGCTGCATAGAGCGCGCAGTGCCCGACCGCGAGAGGCTGTAGGCGCGGCTTGGAGCCGCGCTCCCTTTCCACCGCAAAAGATGTCTCCATACCGCCGCACCGCCGACCCGGTGCGGTCGTCTCCCACTCCGCACGTTCATGCGACCCGCGTCCCGACAGCGTGCGGTCGTCCC
>JAAURD010000358.1 GCA_012034075.1 Chloroflexaceae bacterium
TACGACGTTCATACCAACGAAGTGCATGACCCGCGTCCGACCCGCGTGCGGTCGTGCCGACCGCTGTGCGGCTGCAAGCCGTACCTACTCGACGTTCTGTGCATCGCATGCAGTCCGCTTGCGGTGATCAGCTGATTTGATCGATCCTTTTTCCTAACCTGTATAGAAGGATTTGTTCGGTATCAGCATGGTGTCAATGGAGATGATATAATTATGGGAAAGAAAGGAGCAGGATCGATGCACTTTACGTCGGCTCAGTCTCAGGCAATCCAACTTTCTGGCTCACTCGTGGTTACTGCTGGTGCTGGCAGTGGCAAAACCCGTGTGCTTGTCGAACGATACTTGCGATTGCTGACCGAATGCTCACCACTACCCGATAATGCCCACGCCCACGCGGCGAGCTTGCTTGCCATCACCTTTACCGAGAAGGCTGCGCGCGAGATGCGTAACCGCGTCCGTACCACTATCGAGGACCGTACACGTCACGCCTTGCCCGACGAACGCCAGCTCTGGGAAACATGGCGCAGTGCCGTAGAGTCGGCGCGGATTGGCACGATCCATAGTTTCTGTGCCAATCTCTTGCGTGATCATGCGGTTGAGACAGGAATTGATCCGCGTTTTACGGTACTGGATGAAGTGGATTCAGTATTACTGATGACTGAGAGCGTTGATAGTGTTCTCTCGAATACAGTGCAGAACCACACAAACACCCCACACCCGGTGCTCAACGAGTTTGGCCTGCATGAGTTACGTGATATGCTGATTCAGATGCTCCAGGCGGGGAGCGAGGTGCGGCTGGCGCTGCAACAGATACCTGCAACCGCCGAAGAACTCGAGCAGCAATGGCAGGAACAGCTCCAGCACGGCCAGACGTTTGCCAAACAAGATCTGCTGGCAAGTCTGGCCTGGCGCCAGGCAGCTGCCAGTATTCAGCAATTGGCAACGTTGGCGCCAGCAGATGATCGTGTCGGTAGCCAGATCATCCGGTTTGCTCCATGGCTCACCCATGATCCAACACTGGCCGATCTTGACGCTGCCAATGTGATGCTAGCGAGCATCAATCTACAGGGAGGAAGTGCTCGCAAATGGTCATCCGCGGCCAATCTGCGTGATGCGAAAGACGCGCTGAAAGCCTTGCGCTTAGCCTACCAGGAAGCGAGTACGCTGCTGCAGTGGCAAGCCGATACTGACCTTGAGCAACGCGTGGCGCAGACGATACTCGATCTGAAAGCGATCTATCTCGCGACCGAAACAGACTATACCCGTTGCAAAACAGCACGCGATATGCTGGATTTTGATGATCTCGAAGCACGGACGATGTATCTGTTCAAACAGTATCCGCATGTGTGCCAGCGTTGGCAGGCTGAACTGCAGGTGCTGATGGTTGATGAGTTTCAGGATACCAATGAGCAGCAACGCGGTATTATTTATGCCCTGGCTGGCATGACCCAATCTGCAATCGCCAGCGCATCGAGTCATGCGACCCTACCCTGCCTCTTTATCGTGGGCGATGGCAAGCAGTCGATCTATCGTTTTCGCGGGGCCGATGTGAGTGTCTTTCGTCAGGTGCAGTCTGATATGCTGAACCGTGGGAAAACGCCGGTAGTACTTGACACCTCCTTTCGCACCCACCCGGCGCTGCTTGGCTGGATCAATACCGTCTCCGAAGGGCTTTTCGCTCGCTCGCGTGAGCTTTATCCGTATGAGATGCCGTTTGAACCATTGCAAGCCCATCGGCCGGCGGCACATGGCGAGTGTTGGATTGAGTTACATCTGCTTGACCCACGTGGCTTTCATGTAGTCAGTGAAAACCCATCTGAGGAGACTGAAAGCGACCCGAATCAAGCTGATACCAGTCAGCAGGCACTGCATCGCTGGGAGGCAAACATCATTGCACAGCGTATCAAGGCCCTGGTCGCCGGTGAAGCCGGGCCGGTGGTGTATGACCATCAGCAACGCACCTGGCGTATACCAGACTATGGCGATATTGCGCTGCTGTTTCAAGCATCAACCGTCTTTGAATACTATGAGCAGGCCCTAGCTGCTGCACAGATACCCTATCTAACGACTGCCGGCCGCGGCTACTACGGTCGCAAAGAGGTGCAGGACCTGTTGCACCTGCTGCGTGTATTGCATGACCCGGATGATGAACTGGCGCTGGTTGGGGTGTTGCGCTCGCCGCTGTTTGCGCTTGACGATGCAACCCTGTTGCATCTGCGTCTTGCCAACCCGGAGCGGCTCTGGTCTGCCTTGATGCAGGCGGAGTCGCTCGATCTGCCGGCAACCAGTCGGGCCGCGCTTGATCTGGCCCGTGCGACGCTGTACGATCTTTCGCAGCGACGGGGGCGACGTACCGTCGTTGAGTTACTCCGTGAGGCGCTCAATACCACTGGGTATCTCGCGACCATCAGCGGGTTAGCCAACGGCGAACGGCGCCGCGCCAATGTCGAAAAGCTGTTAAGCGCGACTCGCCAGAGCCGGCATACCAGCTTGAATGCATTTAGCCGCTATCTTGAGCATGTGTTGCGCATTGAACCACGCGAGGGCGAATCACCGCTTGAGGCCGAGGGCAGCGTGCGCCTGATGACCATTCATCGCAGCAAAGGGCTGGAATTTCCGATTGTGGTGCTGTCGAACCTCAGTCGTCGGGCGCATCATCGCCTACCTCACTGGCTGGCCCAACGTGGCCTGGGGCTGGCCCTGCAGCTACGCAATCGCTATGGTCAGTGGCAAGACCCGCTGGTCTTTACGCTTGCACGCGAACAAGAAAAGCAGATGGAACAGGCCGAACACGAACGGCTGTTGTATGTTGCGCTGACCCGTGTGCGTGATTACCTGGTGTTGAGTGGTACGGTGGCCCAGCAAAGCAAGCAGGACTGGCTCAGTCGCATGGTGCAGGTGCAGGGGTGGGCGTGGGAACAGGGTGGGCCACCTCCAGGGAGTCATGGTCCAGTGTTCGTAAGGTATCATAGCGTGGCAGCTGAATCATAGTTCGATGGTATACCATGCGACGATTTTTATCTCTTCCCGGTCTTCCATGCATACCTGGTGACATGAACCAGTCTCAAAAACCCTGGCGAAGCAAAATCAGGACACACGCCAAATTGTAACAAAGCCCAGAAAATTGACACTATAGCGCTCGTAGCGTACCACCAGCCGACGATAGTTCTGCAGCCAG
>JAAURD010000099.1 GCA_012034075.1 Chloroflexaceae bacterium
ATATGCATTGTGTTCTGGCAATGCTCCATCAATCAGCGAACCCTCCACGATTGCCCAGAAGCTCGTACCATCTGTTTTTGCAGTCGCAATGTGCATAGCGATGCTGGCACACCTGGTCTGAGCTGACACCGATACTGATCATAGTGCTGCCAGTCCTCTGCCACCACCCAGGCACCAAAGAGCTGACCCATCAGTCTTCCGAAGACAACCCAAGCAACCGACTGCCAGCCGCATTCACTTCACAAATAGCTCCACCTGCATCCAACATAAAATAGCCGGCTGGAGCTTGCTGATAGAACGTGGCATAACGCTGGTAATCGGCAGTAAGTTGTGCTTGTGTTTGGTGCAATCGGGCGTTTTCTGCCTCAAGGGCTTGAACATAGGTCTGCAGATCAGAAAACGTCAATTCCTGGTTCACGGATATCCTCTCACCTTTGTCAAACATGATGATATTGCCTACCTGTTTGTCCCAGGTAGCAGCACAAGCCAGAGAAAGGGCGGTATTTCTTCTGTTCATACACAGTGTACCACGAAAAAGAAACCCCCTCTCTCATAGCGAGAGAGGGGGGACAGGCGATCCTCAACCACGGCAAGCGCAGGGTTGCTATTCCTTACGCGTCGCCCTCGTTGCCCATATTGCGACCGCGCCGACGCAGGAAGGCACCAGCAGCAGCAGCAGCAAAACCAGCCGCCGCCAGCAAACCAGCCGCCGGCAAAATACCGTCGTCACCGGTCTGGGGCAGCGCGGTTGGCTCGGCTTCGGCACCATCGGTGGCCGCTCCCATCCCAATCACGTCACCAGCATTGCCCTGAATCACAATCACTGATGGGCGCGGTGGCACATCACCATCGGGCCAGGTGCTCACTGGCTCATCGAAGGTCCCGCCCTCGCCAGGGTGCTGAATAGCCAGGAAGACAGCGGTGTTATCTGGCGTAAACTCTGGCCCACAAACCTCGCTCCCCGCCACGCTCGAGAAGAACTGCCGCAAATGACCACGACTCTCACCCGCAACCGGCACCGCAAAGAAGCCATCGTTGTATTCCAGCGTGCCTGGTTGACCGTCGGTGGCAATCCACAGGTTGCCGGCATTGTCGAAGGCAATATTATCCGGGTTGGCGATGGCACTCACCTCGCTTTGTCAAAGCCAGCAAAGTAGGTCGTTTCATCTTCCGGGTCGCCACAGAGCAAGAAAATCTCCCAGGTGAAGACGGTCGCCGCATGATCATCGCCATCTTCGGTTAGTTCGATAATGTGACCATACTTGTTTTCAGGCCGTGGGTTCGCTTCATCCACTCCTGGGTTATCATCGACCGCACGATTGGTGTTGTTGGTCAGCACAATATAGACCTTCTGGTTCACCGGGTTGGTCTCAATATCTTCTGGGCGGTCCATTTTTGGTCGCGCCCAGCGCATCGCCAGCCAGGCGTGTCTTCACCAACACATCCGCCTGCGAGGTAAAGCCATTGTCTTCGGTCAGTGGGCCTTCGCCAAAGACCACCGGCAACCACTCACCCGTGCCATCATCGTTGAACCTGGCAACATACAACGTCCCCTCATCCAGCAGATCCATATTGGCTTCGCGGTTAGCCGCGTCAAACGTACCATGGTGACGAATTTATACACATACTCAAAACGGGCATCATCACCGCTATAGGCAACCACCTGACCACTCGGAGCAATCACAAAGGTCTGGGCTTCGTGGCGAAAACGACCAATACCAGTGCGTTTTTTGGGGGTCATTGCGGGATCATAGGGATCATACTCAACCGCCCAGCCAAAGCGGAATGGCTCATTCGGTTCTTTCGACAGATCAAACCGATCATAGAAGTTTTCCCAGCGGCGTTCCGAAGCCTCTTCGGGCAAACCATAGCGATCATGCACCTCTTTGCGCGGGTCATCATCAGCCATCAGGCCCAGGTTCGCAAAATACTGGTGGAAGTTCTCCTCGGCCGTAACCACCGTGCCCCAGGGCGTTTTACCGCCAGCACAGTTGTTCAGTGTGCCCAGCACCGTCGTGCCAGTCGGATCGTCGCTCGTTTGCAGCCACTCGTGGCCCACCGCTGCCCCCGCAATGGTCATCGGTGTTTTGGCCGTCAGGCGGCGGTTGAACTCCGAAGCCGGGTTGTACGTCCAGGTGCCACTGGCATCTTTCTCTACTTCAACCACTGCACATCCATGCGCAGCCAGTTCAACATCAACCTGCTCCTGGGTTGGCTCAGGGCTTTCAAGATTATAGCCCGGAAACATCAACTCAGGACTGGTATACTCGTGATTCACCGCCAGCAACCCCCGGTCCGAGCTATCCGAACCCAGCGGCAAGGGCAAAAAGCCAACAAAGTCGCAGTTATAGCCAAACTGCTGCTCCTGCGCTGCTTCGGTCTGATTTTCTACATCAAATTCCGGCGCATCTGCCGTAATGGGATCACCCCAGCGCAACAGCACCGCCGCATTGTAACCTGTCGGCACCATCAACGAGTCTTCCGTTGCATCTACTGGTGCAATCGCCGAAAAGGTCAGATCACCTGCCTGCGCCTGTGGTGCTGCACTCGTTGCCGCTGGTTTCATCACATTGGAAGCGACCACCGCTACGGCCGATGCGGCGGCGCTGCCTTTGAGAAACGCACGCCGGCTCATCCGGCGCTCGATAATGTTTTCCAGGGGCTCACCCCGTCCAGCCGTGGAACGAACTACCAGTTTATCGCGCTCGTCAAGACCACCCATGATGTCTTTGCCTCCTTATATTACGAGAGTATCTGTAACACACCTTCGGTATCACCATCGATACAACACAACCTGGTTTCGATTTTTACGATCTCCCAACATTTTTTGAACCGAAGCGATTATACCGTGTCAACTCACATTACATGTTAATCAAGCATTAATATCTTGTTAATACTAGGTAAATATTGCATAACATTTTCTTAACATGCTATTTAACCCATAGAAATGCATGCTATATGTTAATAATGGATTAAGAGTGTGTTACTGTTTTGTTAAGAGAGGGTAAACATCGCACCAACCCAAAAAAGGGCATAGCCAGGAATGAATCCTGACTATACCCACCAGACGAGCGAAAGAACAGAGGCGTTTGTTGTAAGGTTAGCGATCGATCAATCGATTGAGATACCAGCGCTAAAAATCAGCCACCGCCGGGATAACCTCGCGACCAATCTGCTCAATTGGATTGATCGTATGGATGTCTGGTAACCGCGTGAAGATCACCTGCTGAATACCAATATCCGCCATACCGCGACAGAATTGGATCAGATCAGCCGATACTATCTGACCCGTACCAAGATCACCTGGTGCAATCACCGTGCGCTCAATCTCGTTATAATCACGCCCAATATCATCACAATGCTGCTTCAAAATATCCAGCTTGCGGCTCAGTTCCTGCGGCCCCAAAAAGGCAAACAGATTACACGCATCACCATACTGAGCCACCAGACGCAAAGTCTTCTTCTCACCACCGCCGCCAATCATAATCGGTGGGCGCGGCCGCGTGATGGCTGGTGGATGGTTCATCGGTTCAGCGAGTTTATAATGCTTACCAGGATAGGGCACGATTTCACCAGACCACATCGTTTCGGCAATTTGCAGGGTCTCTTCCAACCACTCGAAGCGCTCTTTCAGTGGTGGAAAAGGCAACCCCAGACCCACCGCCTCGCGCTCAAACCAGCCAGCGCCAATGCCTAGATACGCACGCCCACCCGAGAGAACATCAAGCGTCGTGACCGTTTTGATCAGCGCCCCAGGATGGCGATAAATCACCCCGGTGACCAGCGTGCCAAGCTGAATCCGGGATGTCACCGCAGCCATATACGCCAGCGTCGTATAGCCCTCAAGCATCGGGTCTTCCACTGGCCCAACCACCTCAATCTGAAAAAAATGATCCATCACCCAGAGACTCACAAAACCATTGGCATCAGCTGCCTGCGCAATATTGCGCAGAGTCGGGCCAATGCTACCGGGGTTGCCCGGCCAGGTAAAATCGGGTACTTGCAATCCTATCTTCATGGAGAAAGCTCCTTATTCTGCCAGGAAACACACCTGGCTATCAACATACCTACTATTGGGCCTGAAACAAGCAAGATTCATCGTTGCTGATTGCTCATACAGGGTTACCGTGAAATCGTTTGCCTCATCGCAATGGGTTCCAACTGGTTGACGTGCCCAGGATGTCTTGATCAACATGATCGGGAACATGACCGGAACCGTTTGTTCGGTTTAAACATCTTGTATACTATACTATAATATACTGAGAACATCGAATAGCATGGTTTTGCTGGTAACTCCAGCGGTGGGTGGCACCAGCACAGGTTGGAATGATTGATCGAATTCTGAAGCAATGAGTATGAGGAGGTACTATGTTCACGCATGTTGATCACATTGGATTGCTCGTTAAAGACCTTGATGAATCGGTAAAATTTTATACATCTGCGTTTGATCTCAGTGAATGGGAGATCATTCCCATGCCCGAACGTCACATGATGGTGGCGGCAGCACGTCTCGGCGACACCCTGGTTGAACTGATCTGCCCAACTTCTGATGATGCGGCGATTGCCAAACAGCTCAAGGAGAAAGGCCCCGGGATGCACCATATTGCCTATCGCGTCGATGACATCCGCGCATCGCTCAAAGAACTCCAGGACCGTGGCGTCCGCCTGATCGACAAAGAGCCGCGCCCAGGCATTCACAATACGCTGATTGCCTTTACCCATCCCAAAAATGGCGATCAGGGGGTCCTGATCGAACTGGTTCAGCACCAGGATGCACACTAAATGGCATGCTGATGCCTAACGGCTCTTGATTATTGCCGATACCCGATGCCGACACACCACCAGAACGGGCAATACAATAATCTCAATGCAAACAATAGGATAAAAGATATGGATATTCTCGGTCTTGATGTTGGTGGGTCAGGTATCAAAGGGGCGCTGGTTGACACCGAGCACGGTCGTTTTATCACCGACCGTCACCGTGTCGCCACACCGCAACCAGCGACCCCCGAATCGGTCATCGCTGTTGCCACCGAAATCGTGCAGCACTTCGCGTGGCATGGTCCAATCGGCTGTGGTTTCCCCGCAGCCGTCAAACATGGCGTCATTCACACCGCTGCCAATATTGCACCAGACTGGATCGGCCAACCTGGCCAATATTTACTCCAACAGGCCGTCGGTGCCCCGGTCTGGCTGCTCAACGACGCCGACGCCGCCGGCCTCGCCGAAATGCGCTTTGGCGCTGGACGCGAGCAGACCGGTCTGGTCCTCGTCGTGACGCTTGGCACCGGTATTGGCACCGCCCTCTTTATAGATGGCCAACTCGTCCCCAATACCGAACTGGGGCATATCGAAATACGGGGCAAAGAGGCCGAAAAACGTGCCTCCGATGCCATCCGCAAACGCAAGAATCTCGACTGGGCCGCATGGGCCGAACGGCTCGACGAATACCTCGAGACCATGAATCGACTATTCTGGCCCGACGTCATCATTCTTGGTGGTGGCGTCAGCAAACATCACGAACACTATATTCCCTTGCTCAAAGTACGCACCCGCGTCGTGCCTGCCGAATTACGCAACGATGCCGGCATTATTGGCGCTGCAATGGCCGCCAGACACTACCTGGTAACCGCTTGATTGTCCAGACATAGGAACCCAAACCGAAAGCTATGTCATCATCGCCACCATCTGATGCGAAGCACACACCAATCGCGGGTCAACCCGACGACCCGCTCGAAGACGAACTCGAACTCGTCCCCGGTGAGCGGATCATCCCCTCCCTCTTGCGTGATACAACCCCAGAGATACGCGTCTTTCTCCTTTCTGTCTTTGCCGGCGCCATTGCCGTCTGGGACGTTGGTTTTAACCTGGGCGTCTATGGTGTCATCTTCTTTGATAAAATTCTCGCCATCTGGGTAGGCGCTACCGCTACCCTGATTGTCTGTCTGATCGTCCCACGTGAACATTCGCCAATCAAACCCCCCGGATTGATCCTGCTCCTCGTACCAAGTCTCTGGCCGCTGGTCAGCTTTTTGTTTCCAGAAGAGACACAAACCTTCCTGATCGATCAAATCCTCTTCTGGATTGGTCTAACCGTCTATTTTCTCTGCATGCCATACACGATCTATCTCATTATGTGTATCACCAATAGCGAGATTATCAGCCTACCCATTTCCTTCCGCAATCGCGCCTTCTTAATCATCCTGATCATCGCGGCCTGCTCGTTTGTCATGGGCGTCAACAACCATCTCTTTCTGACCTGCTACGACTTTAAAGTCAGCGGCAACGAAGTCCCATCCAACTGTTCTCCACCCTGATCAACATACCACTGGTGCAACTACAAGTCTGACCATGTTGATTGGGTGGCTTCCCTAGGCGATGTCACCTATGTGTGTCCCTATGTGAGATCTCCGTTCTCTTCTTGTGGAAGAAAGGACCGGTATGAGGGGTTCTCACAGGAGTAGGTTTTTTTGACAGATCGCTTTCTGATACCAAATTCGGGTGATCACTGGTATGCGCTTTGATCGCACTTGGAGCGCCTGCTTTGTAGGGGCGCAGCGCGCTGCGCCTCTACAAAGCAGAATTTAATCCCACTTATAAGAATGGAGATGAACCGAATTTGGTATTGGCATCGTTGAAGCCAAAAAACCGAGCCTTGAGAGGATGAGAGATTGCGGCCCATTACTCAGATCGCCTATGGCTAAAATAGCCATCTCGTATTAGAATGGGAACGGAATAAACGAACAGCATCAGCGAACAACAGCTGAGCACCAAGGAGGAAATTGCATGAGCACAACCCAACGACCACGCCCCGTAGTACTGGCCATTATGGATGGCTGGGGACTGGCAGAACCGGGACCAGGAAATGGGGTTACCCTGGCAAACACACCCAATGTAGATGCATGGTCAGCAGTGTACCCCTACACCACACTCGCCGCTTCTGGTATGGATGTTGGTCTGCCAGAGGGACAGATTGGCAATTCCGAAGTAGGACACCTCAATATCGGCGCCGGCATGATCGTCTATCAAGACTACACCCGCATCAACAAGTCGATCCAGGATGGCGACTTCTTCACCAACGCAGCGTTTCAGGGCGCCATCAACCATGTCAAACAGCATGGCAGCAAACTACACGTCATCGGCCTGTTTGGCCCCGGCGGCGTCCACTCACACCAGGATCACCTGCACGCCCTGCTCGAACTGGCCCAACGTGAGGGCCTGGATGCCCTATACCTGCATCTGCTACTGGATGGTCGCGACGTCCTGCCACGCAGCGCACTGGGCTTTCTGGACAAGCTGGAGGCAGCGATTCAGCGCATTGGCATGGGCACTATCGCCACGGTTGGCGGGCGCTACTATGGGATGGACCGCGACAAACGCTGGGAACGCACCGGCCGACACTACGATACCATTACCACCGGCCAGGGGCCAACCAACGAAAGCCCCCGTGCCGCCATCGAAGCCTCGTATGCCAACGATGTCAGCGACGAGTTTATGATCCCAGTCGTCATTGTGCACGATGGCGCCCCGGTCGCCACCGTCAACGACCATGACGCCATTATCTACTACAACTTCCGGCCCGACCGAGGGCGGCAGATGACCCAGGCGTTTGTCTTTCCCGACATCAACGAACGCATTCAAAAACACTACCAGCAGCAACAGGCCGAAGGGCAATCACTCCCAGATCATATCTGGCAACGGGGGCCACAGATGAACGACCTGTTTTATGTCACCATGACCCGCTACGAAGAGGGCTTACCGGTCCATATCGCCTACCCGCCCAACAATGTGGAACACCCCATGGCTCAGGTGGTAAGCGCCGCCGGCTTGCACCAGTTCCATATTGCCGAAACCGAAAAGTATCCCCACGTCACATTCTTCTTTAATGGACGGCGTGAACAGCCATTTGATGGCGAAGACCGCGTGCTGGTAGCATCACCCAAAGTGGCAACCTATGACTTGCAGCCCGAAATGAGCGCAGCAGGCGTAACCGAGGCATTGCTCAAGGCGATTAACAGTGACCAGTACGACTTCATTATCGTCAACTACGCCAACCCCGATATGGTCGGCCATACCGGCATCCCGGCCGCGATTATTACCGCCTGCGAGACCGTCGATGCATCGCTGGGCCAAGTCGTCCCGGTCATTCTCGAAAAAGGCGGCGCCGTATTGATCATCGCCGACCACGGCAATGCCGAAATGATGGTTGACACAGAGACCGGCGGACCACACACTGCCCATACCACCAACCTGGTGCCATGCATTCTCGCCGCGCCACCAGATATGGGGCTGAGCAAAGATGCCATCACGCTGCGCAGCGGCGGACGTCTGGCCGATGTCGTGCCAACCCTGCTCGATCTGATGGGTCTGCAACCAGCGGCGGAGATGACCGGTGAAACCTTGATCGTTCGTGCATAGTTGGTTCTCCGCAGCAACGTTCGAGGTTGAGGTCGTGTGCCGATACATTCAGCACACGACCTGAGACACTATGCTCTCAGCGCTATCGATTACAAACGATGCATACAAAGGTACGAGGTTTAACATGTCACATCGAGACGAAGTTATTGCGCTCTTCTCAGGTGCTGGTGGTCTCTCACTCGGTTTTTGCCAGGCAGGTTTGAAGCCTGTTATTGCGGTAGACATTGATGCAGATGCCTGTCAAACGTATCAAACCAACCTGGATATAGAAGCCTTTCATGGTGATCTGTCTAAAGAGAATACGCAATTCAACCAGATTCTTGCTCGTGTTCGAGAACCACTTGCGATTATTGGCGGCCCTCCCTGTCAGGGATTTAGTAGTGCTGGCCTGAAGGATAGAAAAGATGATCGGAACCGGTTGATTTTTTATTACCTTTCAATTGTGGAGAAGACACGTCCGCAATGGTTCTTATTCGAGAATGTAGAGGGTCTGCTTACTTCCAATGGTGGACAGAGTGTAACTGATCTGGTACGTGAACTTGTGAACATTGGCTATCGAGTCCGCCTCGAAAAGATCAATCTTGCTGCATACGGCTTACCCCAGGGACGTAAGCGAGTTATGATTGTTGGTAATCGTATTGGGATCGATTTTGCTTTCCCAGTAAAGACACATTCTTATAACGCTGGCAAGCATAAAAGCTATAGTTCGCTGCCCTGGGCACCCACTGTAGATGATGCCCTTTCTGGATTAGGGCAAACAACCAGCAACCAGGAAGGTATGAGTACCTATGCTGCAAAGACCCCCATACATGATTACGATGCATTAATGCGTCGCGGTAATCCTTCCGAAGCAGTGAGCTTGCACTTTTCATCGGTATCGGCGGCGTGGAGGAAGGTGTTCTCAATGCTCCAGCCAGGTCAGACCATGAAAGATTTACCCGAAGAGTACTGGCATCACAGCTACAAAAAACGAGCTTTTCGTCGGGTCATGGATGGTACTCCCACCGAAAGACGTGGTGGGGCGCCAAGTGGCATCAAACGTTTATTCGGCGATCTCAATGCGTTGACGATAACGAGTGCGGCTCCGCGCGAGTTTATTCATCCGCATGAAGATAGACCCCTAACATTGCGAGAAGCAGCACGATTGCAATCTTTTCCCGATCATTACCGTTTCGCTGGTAGTGTCCTAAGCATTGCTAGACAGATTGGTAATGCATTTCCACCTTTATTTGCGGAGATTTTTGCAAATCATCTCATCATGTTAGAGGGAGCAGCAGGATCGGACACAAGAACTGTGCCTGAATACCTGGATGGTTCTTTGATTGGGTATCATCTTACCGATGCTGAAGGCATGAGTCCTGCTCTTGCTCGCACAGACACCTTACTTGCATCAATCATGTATCATCAATCTACTATGCCGCTAGAACATCTCTTTGTACAGGAATCGCTATGACAAGCAGAAAACGACGGGACCCGCGCTTGACGCTCGATCAGTCTAAACGCCTTTCGGCAGCGAGGGTGTTGGGAAAAACGCAGGCTCTTCCCATTTATCTTGAAGATAGTGAATTAATCAGGCTCATCTCGGTTATCCTTTCAGATGTGAATAATCAGGCGTTGATACCCTATGTTCTTCAGTTGCCCTCTTCTGCTGATGGCGATTACTATCATACTCCGTTAGAATGGTTCCTGGAACCGTATGAAAAAAACATCGATTTTGTAGACTTGTATCTCAGATGTGTCAATCAAATACCTGACTTCGAGACATATTTTGAGAATTTGTGCGAGTTACACAAACGGCGGCGTAAATATGAAATGATTTTGTCTGCACAACCATTACCAACAATGCTTCAAGTTTCTCCACGTGCATTGTTAGAGTTTGGAGTTATTGCTACACCTGCCCTTGCTTCCTGGCTTATGTGGCGCAAGTGGTTCTATGACATTGATAACAGAGCTGCTCAGGAGACCGTCTATCTGTTTGAACCAATCTTAGCGAGTTCGTTGGGAGGTATGTCTTACATAGCACATAGCTCCCCCATAAGGAGGGTATCAGATCCAGGTAAAGGTCGTCAAGTTGATTGCATTGTAGATCGAGATGCATACGAGTTTAAACTTCGTGTGACCACTGCTGCTAGTGGACAAGGTCGCTTTGGTGAAGAACTCGACTTTGCGAAAGACTGCCAGACTTCTGGATTTACCCCCATTCTGCTCGTCTTAGATCCAACACCTAACACACGACTCAATGATCTTATAGCTGAGTTTGACCGTTACGATGGGCGGGCCTATATTGGTTCTGAAGCCTGGCAACATATTGCGAATGAGTCTGGTCCAACCATGGCTGCGTTTGTTGAAAAATATGTTCGCCGCCCGATAGCAGCTTTGGATGAGCATGCGTTAACCCTACTTGATCTGAGTGTTGCCATAAATCATGATCGTTCTGCGGTCACCCTTCGTCTGAGCGGAGGTGACATGTCTTTCTTATCAATGGAACATCCACCGAACCGAAGATGATTCGTCTGCAGAAGAGTCTGATCCAGAAGATAAAACAGAAACGTTTTCTGGTTAGCATGTCAATTATGTCCATTGCAGCGATCACTGCAAAACCTGAGCAACTTCTGATTTGGTGCATGTGGCCCACACCATACGTCTGCTATAACGTTCAGTACACTCAACCAACTCACGCAAACAGCGCCTGTAACACCCACAGCGCAACCATCCCCCCAGCAATCGTAGCGAGCATACTGCCAGTACGCCAGGCAATCACAATCGCCACCAATCCCGCCAGCAAACGCGGGCTATCCCAGTTCAGCTGCATCGATGCCTCCAGATGCACCAGAGCCGGCGCAATCATCGCCGACAAGACCGCCACCGGCACAAAACGCAAGGCCCGCCGCACCACCAACGGCAGCTCAACACTCCCCGCCGCCGCAATAAACGATAAACGCAGAGCATACGTCACCAAGCCAATGATGACAACCAGCAGCCAGAGCATCTCCGGTGATGCGCTCATAATGGCCCCCTCTCCAATGCCTGATCGCGAAAGCACGCTGATGGCTGTTTGCGATCAAAGCTCATCCCAACCACAATCCCTACCAACGTAGCCACCAGCAAACCCAGATTCAGCGGCAGCGCCGTCACCAGCACCGCCGTGAGACCAGCAACCAGCGCCACCTCACCGCTTAAGCGATCTCTCACCGCCGGCACCAGTAGCGCAATAAACGTCAGCACAATCGCAAAATCCAGCGACCAATCCGCCGGCAGCGCATACCCCAGCACAATACCAGCGGCAGTACTCGCCTGCCATGTGCTCCACAGCGCCAACCCCGCACCAGCGAGATACCAATGCCGATAGAGCGCCTCCGGCTGGCGCTGATAGTGGGTAACACCAATAGCATAGGCCTCATCAGTGAGGAGATACGCCAATCCCCCCTTCCAGCGATGCCCCAGATGAACAATAAAAGGCGCAATCGATGCGCTATACAGGACATGGCGCAGATTGATAATAGTCGCCGTGAGCAAAATAACCAGCAGCGGTGTACTCTGCTCCAGCATCTGCACAATCACAAATTGCGCCGACCCAGCAAACACAATCGCCGACATAGCCTGCACCAACGCCGGCGACAACCCCACACCGGTTGCCAGCGCACCATACACCAGCCCAAAGGGCGCCGCCCCAACCAGCAACGGCAGCGTCGCAACCGCCCCACGGAGAAATGCCGAAGACCGCGATGATCGTATCGGCTCGCTAGAGAGAGACATACAAAACCCCCTTCATCAATGGATGCTATTCTGGCGATAGTGACCGGGTGGTACCCCCACAATGCGCTTGAAATGGCGAGCCAGATGGCTCTGGTCAACAAAGCCCGTCTCAGCCGCAACCGTCGCTACTGGCAGGCCCCGCGCCAGCAGCCGGCACGCCTGCCGAATACGCACCTGGTTGAGATAGGCATGCGGCGTCAGGCCAACTTCGCGGCGAAAGACCCGCAGCAAATGAAACGAACTCAGGCCCGCCAGCTGCGCCAGATCATCCAGCACAACATTGCTCGCATAATGCTGTTCGAGGTAATCCCGCACCAGCCGGACTCGCGCAGGCTCAGTACCAGCCTGCGCCACCAGCGGTCGATCATCGGCATAGCGAGCAATGAGATGCGCCAGCCCCCAGAGCAAACGGCTCTCCCGTTCAAGCACACTATCCACCCGCTCAAACGCCTGATGCATACGCAGAAAAAATGCTGCCAGTTCATCATCGCTTATCACCGGCTGCGAAAAAAAGGGCATATCACGCGGTCGCTGGGCCAGTTCCGCCGCAGCCCGCTGGAGCAGATCAAGCGATGGATAAAACATGCTATAGACCCAGCCTTGATCACAGCCCGCTTCGCCCGTGTGAACCTCACCGGGGTTAATCACAAGAACATGCCCCGCCCATGCTACTCGTACCGCACCACGATACCAGAACTGCTCTACCCCACGCTCAATCACCCCAATCGCATACCCCTCGTGCGTATGCGGTACAAAGGCATGGGTAATATAGCGTGCTCGTAACAATTCCAGCTGACTCACATCCGGATCGCGCCAGTAATGGGTTTTTTCTTGTAGCATCGTGGGTTTCATGTTGATCGACTCCCGTTTTCCCCACAGTATCGTTACCATACCTTGTATAGTACCTGGTTTGCTGGCATCTGTCTTGTATATTCTTGCGATTCTGGGATAGCTCACCCACACCCGCTTGACGCTCACAACCGGAAATGCTATGCTACACTAGAATGCAGTTCGCATGCAAAGCAGACAAAAGGCGTGAGCACCATGCTTGATGACTCGACCCAGTTGCACTTTCCCGATAGTGGCCGCGTTGAGCTACCCTTTGAGTTCAACCCGGCGATCCTGCGCTGTGCCGCGGTTGGCCCTGGCGGGCACCCATTGATGGTCTTGCTCGACACCGGGACGGACCCATCGGCCATCGATCTCGAACTCGCTCGGCAACTGGGGCTGCGCCTCGGCGATTTTGGCCTGGGCCAGAGCGCCATCAGCAACACCGTCCCATTTACCGAAACCGTCATCCCCTGGCTGCGCCTGGGCGATCTCACCCTGCGCAACCTCTTTGCCCTGGCGCTCAACCTGCGTGCATCCCCCTTTCAGGTCGATCTCGTGCTTGGCTACAATGTGCTACGTCACATGGTGCTGCACATTGACTATACCCGGCGGCAACTGCAGCTCAGCCATACCGACTTAAGCCGGCCAGCCTCACATCCCGACGCTATCGTATTTGATCTCTGCTTCTACGACCATTTTCCAGCCCTAAGCCAGATGGTCAAGTGCGACTCCCTGCTGTTGCCGCTGGTAACCATTGATACTGGCTCAAATGGCAGCCTGACACTGAGTCCCGACCTGGCCGACTCGCTGGGTTTGCACTCGCAAGCCGACGCTGTCACCACCGAACAGGGCGATGGTTTTGCCAGCCGTTCCTATGACGTGGTATGCCGTCCCGTGGATGTCGTCCAGCTCGGGCCGTTGACCCTGCGCGATGTACTGGTGGATACGCCCGGCCCCGGCATGGGCAATCTCCAACAAGCCGGGCGAGCCAATATCGGCAATCGCTTACTCGCCCAGTTCTCCAGCGTCACCGTCGATTACGCCCGCAAACAGTGTACCATCCGGCTATAATATGGAGCGCGGACATCTCGTCCGCATGCAGGTAGGAGTTCTACGCCCCATGAAAAGAGCGTCTGAGATTGACCACAAAGAACACAAAGCAAATGATACCAAATTCGGTTAATCGATATGAGACGTAGGTGCGGCTTGCAGCCGCACGGCGGTCGGGACGACCGCACGCACGTATCAGACGTAGGTACGACTTGCAGCCTGCTTTGGGGCGCAGTGTGCTGCGCCTCGTTCTATCAAAGTGCATACCAGTGATCACTCGAATTTGGTATGATTGGTCAATGAGACTGCCTTGCACTGCACACACACCGACCCATGAAAAGTGCGTCGCGCTGGCTACGCCGACAGCCCTCCGCAGGAAGCTTCCCCATTCCATGTAAGCCTGGGGCTGAAGCCCCAGGCGCCGCCCAGCCCGCACTACATCGCCGGCAGAGGGTCCAACTGCCAATCAATCGGCGGCTTGCCATGGGCCGCCAATGCCGCGTTAATCGTCGAAAAGGGTTTGCTGCCAAAAAAGCCATTCTGGGCTGATAGCGGCGATGGATGGGCCGATTTCACAATCACATGCCGCTCGGTATCAATCAGCTTCAGCTTCTTCTGAGCATACGCCCCCCACAAAACAAACACTACTGGCTCAGGTTTGTCATTCACCGCGCGAATAATCGTGTCAGTAAACGTCTCCCACCCCCTGTCCTTGTGTGAGTTCGCCTGACCCGCACGCACCGTCAAGACCGCATTCAGCAACAGCACCCCCTGTTCCGCCCACTTCACCAGATAGCCATGCCTGGGGATCGGGCAGTCCAGATCACTCTGCAGTTCCTTAAAGATATTGATCAACGATGGTGGCGGTCGCACCCCAGGTTGAACCGAAAAACACAACCCATGAGCCTGATTCGGCCCATGGTAGGGATCCTGACCCAGAATAAGCACTGATACCCGTTCATAGGGAGTCAGTTCCAATGCCGAAAAGACCTGCTGTTTGGGTGGATAGATGGTATACTCTTCCCGTTCAGCCGCAAGAAACGCCTGGAGCTTGTGCATATAGGGTTTTTCAAGCTCATCGCCCAGGATCTCATGCCAGGTATTGGGAAAACGAAATGTCTGTGTCATACGCTACTCATCTCACTCTATGGCTTGACAATAACGCTTATCGGTGCTGGTTGCGCCAGGCAACCAGGCGTTCAATCGGCTCAACGTTCCACGGATCACTCATCTGCACAATAATATGGTTGGCACCACAAGCCACAAACTCATCGAGCCGCGGTAGTTCATCCGCAACAATCAGCACCGAGCGTTCCACCGCGGCCGGGTCGCGCCCAACGCGCTCACACCACTGGTTTAAAATGTCATTTTTCTGGCGAAAGTGCTCAACCGGACCAAACCCATTCCAGATATCTGCTTGCTCAGCAGTAATCCGCAGGGTAACCTTTTCGCCCACGCCGCCAATACAAATGGGTATCGGGTTGCGCACCGGCGCCGGGATATCCACTTGCCAGCGGTGTTTGATAATTGCCAGCGATTCCTCCATAGCACGGAGGCGACCACCAGCCGTGCCAAAGGGATAGTTGTATTCGGTATAATCGCGTTCAAACCAGCCTGCCCCCAGACCCAATATGAGCCGACCATTGCTGATATGATCCACCGTCTTGGCCATATTGGCGAGCAAGGCCGGGTTGCGGTAGGTATTGCAGCTCACCAGGCACCCCACTTCCGCCTGGCGTGTGAGCGTTGCCATCGCGGTGAGCAGCGTCCAACCTTCAAAATGTGGCCCATTCGGGTCGCCATAGAGCGGAAAAAAGTGGTCCCAATTCCAGATTGTATCAACCCCCAGCGCATCAACTTGCTGAATAGCTGCGGCATAGGCAGCATAAGTTGTGTGCTGCGGATGAAGTTGGGCCCCTACACGGATCCTGGTCATTGCGTCGTGTTCCTCCTGCTTTGTTTGTAGCTACTGCCATACAATTGTTTGGCTGATATTGTACCATCCTTTGCTCCTGCTGCGAATGGGCAGGCCATACTCCGCAGCGGTAAGCGCTGTTCACCCACCGTAGGCGCGGCTTGCAGCCGCACTCACTATCCCATGGTTACCTGATGTTTCGACCAGATTTATCACATAAGCTGGGGCGCCGCCCAACCACCGTGCCTCCGTGCTTCCGTGCCTCCGTGGTGCGCGACCCGCTGTCCGTTCCGACCGCTTTGCGCTTATGATGTTCGGTAGCTTTCAACGTGTGCAATATGCTATAATCAATAGCAATGATACAAGCATAGCATAATCACAACCAGGAGCCATAACAGAATATGAACCAGAACAACCAGACACAACCCAAAACTATCGCTCACACCAACAACATCAATAGCCAACCACACACCGCAAGCAACCCCTGCAACGCCATGCACCAGGACACCAGGCTCAATGCACAAAAAGAGATGGTATGCGACACATTGCGACAAAATGGGGCACCTTTCACCGAAATCGCGTCCTCCCATCTCAATGTGCCCTCATCCTGCACGCCAGGTCAG
>JAAURD010000359.1 GCA_012034075.1 Chloroflexaceae bacterium
TTCCCTGCCGCCTGCCGAAAATACTGTTCCTGTTCAGGCGTCGGGTTCAGCCGTATCTTGTGTGCGCGTTGGATAGTGTTCATTGCATGGACCTTTGGACACATGTGCGTAGAAAGAGACTACCTAGATATAACTCCTCATTCCCGCCCTTCTCCCACAAGGGGAGAGTGTAGACGATGCCACGCGCCAGACGCGGTCAATCTGTGCCTGGTTGTATTATCGCAGGTTTTGACGGTGCGGTCAACTCATGCGCAGCCCATGATTCAGCCAACATATCGTCGTTATCCGCTGTTTCAAGCGACCTAATGGCAATACCCAGTCCAGCACAGCCCCAGAAGAGCGCTACCATATGGCTAAATTCAATATTGAAGAAGTAGTGATCCGCCAGCCCCACGGTGAGCGCGGCAATCAGACCGGCCTGCGTGCCCAGCAACCAGGCGGCTCGCTCTTCATCCAGCCGCGCCATGCCATTGGCGGTGAGCCAGAACCAGGCGGCTACCAGCAGCACAAACGCAGCCAATCCCACCAGCCCCATGCGTTGACCGATGGTGAGGTAAATGCTGCTCACGCCAGCCACCAGATCAATCTCGGGCGCCTGACCAAACCCAATGCCAAAGACTGGGTAGCGCTGGATGATAGTGAGCGCGTTTTGAAATTCGGCCAGACGCATTTGCTGGGCCTGGTCTTCAAACTGGACGCCTTCACTGAGCCGTTGCGCCACATCGCCGGCGATGCCCAGGCCAAAGAGCAAGACCACCGCGAGCAGGCCGATGCCGAGCATGACCCACCACAGCCGACGGTAGCGCATGGTGGCAATATAGCCCATTGCAGCCACTAGCCCGAACAGCGCTGCCCGCGAAAAGCTCAGTAAGATGGCGATGACCATCGTGAGCACGATGACAATGAGGATCCCGCGCAGCAGCACCGGCCGCCGCGCAAAGAGCTGCGTTGCCGCCAATGCACTGATCAGCGCCAGCATGCCGCCGAAGCTGTTGGGGTCAACCGATAGCCCGATCGCCCGTTCCAGACCATCTACGTCATCTTCGACATAGCGCAAGACGCGGCCCTCGGTCGGGTAGCCAATCCGCCCCAGGCTGGTGAGCACGTGCAATGCCGTGTCATCGTTCAAGGCATAGAGCAATAAGCCCACCAGTGCTGCTATGCCACCACACACAATCAAGGCCCGCAACAGCAACCGTGCCTGTGCTACCGTGCGCACGCCATTGATTACACTCAAAAAGAGGCCGACACCCAGCACAAACTTGGCATAGTTATGCAGGGTCAGGGTATCGGGCAGTCCCCGTGCGCCCAGAATCAGCGAGAAGAAGGTAAAGCCCAGGAAGGCGAGCAGCGGTAAGCCCAGGGGCGACAGCCGCAACGGATAACGATCACTGCGGGCGAGCAGGCGCAACACCCAGACCATGAAGAGGGCCAGCAAGGCCAGCGATAGGAACGTCGGCGTGATCACCGCCTTAAATGGCAGGGTCGCAAATGGTATCAGCGTCATGATCGCGACCACCAGGGTCAGGCCGGCCATCACGCTGGTGAGCAACGCATAGGCCAGCACGAGCGCCAGCACCCCGGCCAGCACCCAGACGGGGCCAAACGCGGTGGCTGCCCCAGCCGTGCCGCCCAGCACCACAGCGAGCAGCGCTCCGGCCATGTCCAGGCGGTTCAGACCGCCCCAGCGCTGTTGTTGCACATTACCCCTCATCCCCGGCTCTTCTCCCACAAGGGGAGAAGGGGGTCGCTGCTCCGCACCCCTCATCCCCGGCCCTTCTCCCACAAGGGGAGAAGGGGTCGCTGCTCCGCACCCCTCATCCCCGGCCCCTTCTCCCACAAGGGGAGAAGGGGGTCGCTGCTCCGCATACAGCATATTGCGCTTAAATCTGCGAAATCGGGCTGGGGGTCTTATCGTACTCAATTTCGGAAATACGCATGAGCTTATCCCAACGATGTTTCGCATCGATATAGCGCACCGTACCCGAAGCCGAACGCATGACAACGCTGTGGGTGCGGGCGCCACCAGGAAGGTACTCGACACCGCGCAGCAGTTCGCCCGAGGTAATGCCCGTAGCAGCAAAGAAGACGGTCTGGCTCTTCACTAGGTCGTCAATCATATAGACTTTGGATACATCAATGTTCTGCTCTTCGATCAGTTTGCGCTCCTCATCGTTGCGCGGCCAGACTTTGCACTGAATTTCGCCACCCATACATTTGAGCGCACATGCGGTAATGACCGCCTCGGGCGCCCCGCCGACACCCATCAAAATATCGGCCGGCGCACCTTCAATCGATGTCATCACGCCTGCGCCTACATCTCCATGCAAAATCAATTTAATGCGTGCGCCGGTCGCCCGGATCTGGCGAATAAGGTCTTTATGGCGCGGTCGGTCCAGCACCACCACCGTAACATCGCTAATCGTCTTGCCCAATGAGCGAGCGACACTGCGGATGTTGACCGCTACCGGTGCATCAATATCAATCGCCCCAACGGCGCCCTCGCCAACCGCCAGTTTATCCATATAGGCAATGCCCTGCCAGTTATAGAGGGCGCCGCGTTCGGCCACAGCAACAACTGCCAGCGCACCAGGCATCCCTTCGGCCAGCAACGTGGTACCTTCAATCGGGTCTACTGCAATGTCAACTTCGGGGCCTTGGCCGGTGCCAACCTGTTCACCGGTATACAGCATCGGCGCTTCGTCTTTTTCGCCTTCGCCAATCACCACCACGCCATTGATTGGCACACTCTGTAATGCATAGCGCATCGCGTCTACCGCTGCCTGATCGCAGCCCTCTTTATCACCGCGCCCCATCCAGCGACCACTGCGTAACGCCGCCGACTCGGTCGCACGGACCAGTTCCATACCTACGTTTGCTTCTATTTTCATGCGTTCTTTCCTTGGATCTTTGATTTCAGTGCCAACCCAATGGCATTCCCATCACCACAACAGTAAAAACTGATTGTACCACGCTGTCTTGATTTTGTCTATATGTCATTGGAGATTGCATCATTACAGGTGTTGCAACACCAGATTGCGCCCGCAAAAACGTGATCCTCGCCAAGGCGCCAAGGCGCAAAGGGTGCAGTGAAGATGCATTACAGAGACACGGAGACACGGAGTGAATGGACAATGGATGATGATTTTTGAGGATATACAGG
>JAAURD010000100.1 GCA_012034075.1 Chloroflexaceae bacterium
AACGCTTCAACGCCGCACTCCGCACGTGCGCGCCCGCGTCCGAGCCGCTGCGGTCGTCCCGACCGCCGTGCGGCTGCAAGCAAGCGCCTACATCGCTCCAACGCTTCAGCGCTTCAACGCTTCAACGCTTCAGCGCTTCAACGCTCCACCGCTTCGATCGCTCCTATGTCTGTGCAAGCCTTTGACAGACATTGTGCATTATGGTATACTGCTTAGCATAAACATTGGAATATGTCTTTATGAAGACAGTCAGAGCGTACACTCTCCGCTTTCTGACCAGTGTTGCTCAGAATGGTTTCGCATCCTGTCAATTAAAGAGAGTGGTGCATACGAGTTCTGTCCAGCCATAGCGTGTTGTGTTCTGGTCTGGACAGTTCGATCAAGCGAGTTATAGGGGAGTGCTATAAAGATGTCCCAACAAGATTTCTTGGCGCAATTTTCGACCAATCCATTGTACAATACCAAAGCCGTGGCCCAGGAGACGGGCGTACCGGCCGATACCTTTCGGGCATGGGAGCGACGTTATGGCGTGCCCCAACCACATCGCACCCATGGTGGTCACCGGCTCTATTCGGAGCGCGATATTGCCATTATTCGCTGGTTGCGTGATCGCACCGCCGAAGGCATGACCATTAGCCAGGCGATTGCCCGTATGACCAGCGAGGGCGATACCTCGCTCACCTGGCTCGATACCGCTGTCGATACCGAACCCCATAGCTGGGAGCGTCTCAATCGACAATTCTATCTGGCCTTAACCGACTTCGATGAAAAACAGGCCGAGAAGATTATCAGTGAAGCGTTTGCCCTGTATTCGCTCGATGCGGTCTTTTTTAAACTGATTCAGCCTACCATGAACGAAATTGGCGATCAGTGGCACCAGGGTAAAATAACCGTCACCGCCGAGCATTTTGCCACCCAGTTTATTCGGCGCAAACTCTCCAGCATCTTTAACACCTACACCATCACCGAAGGGCGTGGTGTTGTTCTCGTTGGGTGTGCCCCCAGCGAACAGCATGATCTGGGCACGCTCCTGTTATCCGTCTTGCTGGTGCGTCACGGCTGGCAGGTGGTCTATCTGGGGCCGCAAGTGCCGCTCAAGGACTTGCTGGACACCATCCATCGGCTGCAACCCGATATCGTCTGCCTGTCTGCGGCGACCATTGAAACCGCTCTGGAGTTGATCGAAATAGGCCGTGCGGTGATGACGATGCCGCCACCATGCCCGCGATTTGGTTTTGGTGGCCGTGCCTTTAATCAAAATAAAGCCTTGATCTCAAAAGTTCCAGGTCTCTTTCTTGGCGAAGATGCCCAGGAAGCGATAGAAACTATCGCCGATGTTCTGGGAAACCATGCCTCTTCCTAAGTAAAACGACAGATATGAGCTATCGATACCTCGATAGAACACCAGCGGATGGTTTGTTGAGACCGATTTGCACAGGCGTTGCGGGTGTCGTATGATAGGGCCTGGCACGATTTGGGCAACGAGCAGCGTTGAAGCGTTGGAGCGTTGGAGCGTTGGAACGTTGGAGCGTTGAAGTGTGGGAACGCAATGGGCGCCTGGCGCCTGGCCCTTCAACGCTTAGATAGGTCACCCGTTGAGAATGTCACTGCAACCACAGGCTCATCAGGCAACACAGCCCCTACCGGCCGATGAACAACTGGCACTATTGTTCCATCTTGCCAACCGTTCACCTGTCGATGGCGTGCCTGACACGTCAGTGGTGCCGACCCCGCAAGCCTTACAAGAAGCCTATCGGATATGTAAACAGATTACGCACCATCATTCCAAAAGCTTTTTTTTTCAGCACCCAGTTTCTCCCACCGGCCAAACGGCATGCCGTGCGTGCGCTGTATGCCTTCTGTCGTATCAGCGACGATACCGTGGACATGGCCGAAGGTGACCCCACCCAGGCCCTGGCCGAGTGGGTCTGCCTGGCTCGCCTGCCCATGCCGCCCATCGATAACCCGGTGCTCATCGCCTGGCATGATACATGTACCACCTACCAGCTTGCTCGCAACCTGATCGACGAATTGCTTGCCGGCGTGGCAATGGATCTCACGATCAATCGGTATGCGACCTTTGCCGATCTCTGGCTCTATTGCTACCGTGTGGCATCGGTCGTGGGCCTGTTGAGCATGGGTATTACGGGTGCAGCGCCTGGCGCCGAGCCATATGCCATCAAGCTCGGCGTGGCCCTCCAAATGACCAACATTTTGCGTGACATTGGCGAAGACGCCCGCCGCAACCGCGTCTATTTGCCGCTAGAGGACCTGGCCCGGTTTGATCTATCCGCTGGTGATATTCTGCAGGAGGTCTACGATGACCGGCTCCAGGCCATGATCCAGTTTCAAATTGCCCGCACGCGCCAGCTCTACGATGAAAGCTGGCCCGGCATTGCGCTCTTGTCTGCGGATAGCCGGCTGGCGGTTGGCGCTGCTGCACGGGTCTATCGCGGCATTCTCGATAAAATCGAAACCAATAACTATGATGTCTTTCGGTATCGTGCTCACCTCACCAAACGCGATAAACTGCTCCTCTTGCCAGGTATCTGGCGTTCCGTGCAGTTTCGCTAAATGGATATCGCCATGAAACCAACGTTCCAGCTGATGCTGCTCGCGCTCATGCTCGTCGGATGTGGCACACTCTTCTCGCAACAACCGGTCTCCCCCGCGCCAATGGTGGAGATGTCCCCTGCTGGTCAGTCGCAAGCAACCGCCATGCTCCTGCCCTCATCTACGCCAATGCCGATTCCCTCAGCAACCGCGCTTACCCCGCTGCCCAATCTCCTGCCCCGTGCAACGATTAGCGCCGATTTGCGTTCAACCGTGCAAGAGCAGGAACAGTTGCTCATCGAACTCTATCGTCAGAGCAGCCCGGCAGTCGTGAGCATTGATGTTGATATTGATCTGGAACTCCCCGAAGATCATCCCGAACTGCCAATACCCCCCGGTCAGCAACGCTCGCGTGGTTCGGGCTTTCTCTTCGACAGCCAGGGCCATATTGTCACCAACAACCATGTCGTGGAAGATGCCAATGCCATTCTGGTGACCTTTGCCGATGGCAGCAGCACCGTTGCTCGCCGCGTCGGGCTTGATCCCGGTACCGATCTGGCCGTGATCAAAGTCGATCAATTGCCCCCGGGTGTCTTGCCCCTACCGGTTGAACGGGCGGGCGCTATTGAAGTGGGTCAGATGGTTGTGGCGATTGGCAACCCGTTCGGTTTGCAAAACACTTTGACCCAGGGGATTATTAGCGGCCTTGGACGCACGCTTAACGGGCCACCGGGGAGCGGCGGCAACTTTAGCATTCCCAATATTATCCAGACCGACGCAGCAATCAATCCGGGCAACTCAGGTGGGCCACTGCTCAATATGCACGGCGAGGTCATTGGCGTCAACACCGCCATTCGCAGCGAAAGCGGCAGCTTCGCTGGTATTGGCTATGCAGTGCCATCCAGCGCCATCAATCGCATTGTGCCGGTGCTGATTCGTGATGGTGCCTATCAACACCCCTGGATTGGCATCCGCATGACCTCAGTCGATGCGTTGATGGCCGATGCCTTTGCATTGGGCACAAACTACGGGGTGCTGGTCACCTATGTTCACCCCGATAGCCCGGCAGCCCAGGCTGGTTTGCGTGCTGGCAGCCAGGAAGAGCCATGGAATGGCGGTACGCTGCTGCCTGGTGGCGATATTATCATTGCCATGAATGATCAACCGGTCCGCACCAGCGATGACCTGATCAGCTATCTCCAACTTGCCACGATGGTTGGCGATACCATTACGGTGACCATTATTCGTGATGGTAACGAGCAAGCAATCCCCCTGACACTGCTTGCCCGGCCATAAACCGCGCCTCCCGAACGCAGAGCCACGGTGTACCAGGATTATCGGCGCAAATAACCGAATTTTGGCAAAATCCTCGTTTCTTTTTTCAGGAAATTGTCATACTCTGGTAAGATTGCTGTTCAGATTGCGATTGCTTTTCTCAGAGTCTCACCGCAATGGTGCGAGACCACTGATGGTATCAGCGTGATGCTGCGATCTCGTGCTGGCAACCAAACAGGTGCTCGCACCATTGGTTATCGTAATCCAACAACAAACCGCCTTCTACCGCATACCATTGCTCCAGAGGGCGTTTTTTAACCTCAATTATTACGACAGTCTGTCGTAATATCTGTCATTTGCTGTTCATCTGATGGCCTTCTCAATGACTACAGAACGTCATACAATCAGTACAGAACCTGTTTGCAACCCTGGGTCATTCGTCAATGAGGAAGACACCGACCCAGAACCCGCAATCGCAATCAACAATCGTACCAGGGCGTTGAAGCGATCTAAGCGTTGAAGCGCCTGAAACCAGTAGTATTTGAGGAGGCTTACGATGGTGCAGCAAAGCAATACACAGAGACTATCAACGAATACGCCACCAGCCATTGCGCATGGCCAGTTGGCCCGACGTCGTCCCAGCGGCGGCGATACCGCTACCCGTTCAAACGCATCGGTTTCCATCGTATCAGAACATCCTAACGGCCCACCCGAGTCCTGTCCCAAAACCCACGAAATCACCCTTTCGCAAATGGATCTGTCCACCCTGATGCAACGCTGTGCCACCGAGAGCGAGCGCTTTTACCGTGGTCAGAAGCATGATACCAGCTATAGCTACGAACTCTTTCGCCGTGCCCTGGTGGACCGTAACGAGGCCGCCTGGGAACAGCTCTACCGCCACTATAGCAGCCTGGTGGAGAGCTGGGTGCGCCGCAGCGGTGCCTTTAATAGCAGTGGCGAGAGCAGCGAGTATTTTGTGGTGGGCGCCTTTACCAAATTCTGGCGGGCCATTTCGCCCGAACGATTTGACTCCTTTCCCACGCTGGCATCGTTGCTGCACTATTTGCAGCTGTGCGCCACCAGCGTCGTTATCGATAGTGTGCGGGCCCAATCCTGGTCAGAGATGCTGCCCGAAGAGTTGATTACACCACAGCAAACCCCGCAACATGCGCCCGACGAAGAGGTGGTCAATCGCCTGCAGCGCGAAGAATTTTGGAATATGATCGATGCGCAGCTGCATGATGAAGTCGAACGGGTTGTGCTCTATTGCTCCTTTATCCTTGGGTTGACACCACGGGCAATCTTTGCCAAACGCAAAGACCTGTTCCGTACCGTCAACGATGTGTACAATGTCAAACGCAACGTCCTTGGTCGTCTGGGTCGCAATGCCCAGCTGCGGCAGATGTTTGCCTCGTAGGCTATCAGTCGCCTGCTTGACAGGCTGCGCCGAGTCATGTAGGATACCTCCTATCAAACGGTTCGGTTGATGGTTCGTTGCCTGACATGACTCATGGTCAGGTCGATCAGCTGATTGCCTGGAGGGTGACTCGCGTTGGCAAAAATCTATAAAGCCCGTGCTCCCATGCGCATTGGTTTCTTTGGGGGCGGCACTGATGTAAGCCCGTATGCCGAAGAACACGGCGGCAAAGTGCTGAACTGCACCATCAACCTGTTTGTCCGGTGCATGCTGGGTTCGAGTGCCACCCCCGGTATCACCATTCGGTCGCTCGACCTCGAAGAGGTCAGCCGGCTGGTGGCAGGGCGACCCTGGGAAGGCAAACTGGTATTGCCGCAACGCGTGCTCGATACCGTGCTGACCCCCGAACGGCTTGCAGCGGAGCATGAACCGAACCACCCATCCATGGTGGGGGTTGATCTGACAATGTATAGTGATGTCCCTCCTGGGAGCGGCCTTGGCTCATCATCGGCGCTGGTCGTCAGCATGCTCAGGCTGCTCTACGCAGCCTATGGTATCACGACAACCGATCCGCATACCCTGGCCGAGATGGCCTATCGAATAGAACGAGTGGATCTGGGGATTCCGGGCGGACGTCAGGACCAGTATGCGGCTGCGTTTGGTGGCATGTGTGTCTACCACTTTGGCGGCTCACGGGTCATCGCCGAGCCGGTGCTCACCGATCAGACGGCCCTGCTGGAACTGGAGAGCAGCCTGTTGCTGGGCTATATTGGCGATCGCAAGCTGCTGCGCTACCACCTGATGGAAGACCAGGTGCGCCGGCTGGTGCAGGGTGATACACTGCGCTACCATGACGAAACCAAATCTTTTGTGGATGAGTCAGTGCGCCTGCTACGGGCCTCGCGCATTGACGATTTTGGCCGCCTGCTACACGATGCCTGGCAGGTGAAAAAAGCCTTCTCGCCGCATATTGCGCCAACCGCCGTGGAAGAGGTGTATGACCTGGCACGGCAGCACGGCGCATGGGGTGGCAAAATCACCGGTGCCGGCGGCGGCGGGTTTATGATCTTTGCGGTACCCTTTGATCGCCGGCTGGAGCTTGAACGGGTGCTCACCCAGGCCGGTGTGCAGATGCGCCCCTTCTCGTTTACCAACCACGGTGTGCAGGTCTGGGCCGTCGATAGCGATGATCAGTAGTTCATGGTCTCATCGCTGTCCTCGTCCTCTTCAATGCCAAAGATGCGCAACCACTCTTCAACTTCGCTCGGGCTGAGCTTGCGGTCACGATAGTCATCGGTTGGCGCATTGGTCGCTGGTCGTGTCCGTTCAAACAACACCCGTGCAAATGCCTGCGATGAGATCACTTTGATGCCATGGGCGCGTGCCTCACCCGCCACAGCACGGTCAGACGTGACCACCGACCATTCGTTTTTGCGTTTAATTGCGCGAATACGCCGGATGAGTTCATGGTCGGCATCGCCAGGCAGACGGGCAAAATAGCATTGCACGCCATAGCCGTTGAGGTTGGTTGACTGTCCATAGGATCCGCGGTCAAAGATCACGACCACCCGCTGGCGATACTTACGGTTGGCATAGCGCCGCAGCAAGAGCACCAGCTGGGCCTCGTCATCGCTATCAGTCAGGCTGATGCCGGGGAGATCCCCCTGTCCAATGAGATTATGACCATCGACCAGAATAGGCATGCATATACGCTCCTCATCTGCGGTTTCTTTCTCCTTGTTATATACCCGGTTGTGTCGCCTTTGTCAAGCACCGAACAAACGGCTCTATGATGGCTGGTTTTACGTGCAGATTCACCCGGCGGAAGCGATTGCACGTTGCGGTGTAGTTGTTGGTGTTATAATAAGTATGGGTAGTGTAGATGACATGATGGACATGGAGTGACCTATGGCAACCGCGCGGGTAGCCCAAAATGGGAATGGACAGCAAGCACCAGCTCAGCAGGAGCGTGATCAGACGCTGCGGCGCTTGCTGCGACCGGACGAAATGGTCTGGCTGGTGGAAGAGGCGTATGATCCGGTGGAGACGACCTGGCGCGTTGATCTGGTGCGGCAGAACCGTCAGGGTCAGTGGATGCGTCAGCGGTATGTGTATGATGTGCCACGCCAAATTGTGTACTTTAAGGGCGAGCGGCCCATCAGCGATGCCGAACGGGCCAAGATTCGACGCGAAGCACGGGTCTTTCAGCGCCCGGCCTGAGTGCTCACGTGCGTGCTCGTTGCATAGCTCCATCGTTCAAGACCTACCGTCGTTGGGAGGGCTGTGGGCGGTTGCGCCCCCCTGCTGACGCTTATCATACATCAGGAGAAAGTAGCAGAAGGCCACAGCAGCAATGGTTAATGCTCTGATACTCATGAAAGGACGAAGATGCAGGCAAAAATCAAAGTTTTAATCATTGACGACCACCCACTGTTTCGGCAGGGTATTCGCTGGTTCCTCGAATCCGTCAGTGAACTGCATGTCGTCGGCGAAGCCGAAAATGGTCAGGAAGCAATTCAGATAGCCGACCGCAACCCGCCCGATGTCGTCCTGGTCGATATCAATTTGCCTGGTCTCAATGGTCTTGAAGTCGCCCGTGTGATTATGCGCCATCATCATCACATTCGGTTTATTGTGTTGAGTGTCTACGAAGATGATGAGCAACTCTTTCAGGCGATCAAAGCGGGGGCTTCGGCCTACGCTAGCAAAGATATTCGCCCCGACGCATTACTCGAGATGATCCGCCTGGTTGCTGATGGCGAATATCTGATTAATGAAAATATGCGTTCCAAACCTCATGTGACGGCTAAAGTCATTGAGCACTTTCGTGAAATGGCAGCCAGCGAAGACGAGCAGGCCGGTATCCTCTTCGCTCCGCTGACCAGCCGCGAAATTGAGATTCTGGACTGCATTGCGCGTGGCCTGCCCAATAAAAAGATTGCCACCGATTTAAACATTAGCAGCCAGACGGTCAAAAACCATATCACTTCTATTTTAAAGAAGCTTCATGTCAATGACCGGACGATGGCGGTGATGTATGCCATCCAGAAAGGGTGGATTAAAATGGGCTATGATGGCGTAGGCGATTTGCCCGGCACTGATACCTCGCTGGAAAGATCATAACCCACGTTCAGCCGCCCTGGTTGTGAGGCTGGGGTTCGGCCTCGTTTTGTTCATTCGATTGGCCAGTCTTCGCTGGTTTGCTTGCTCCATTGCTTGCTGCACTGCTGGCATCAGCAGACGTCCCGGGCTTTTTGCTAACACTACGCTTGTTTGTCGTACTCTTGCTGGTCGTTTTTTTGCTCGCAGTACGCTTGCTCACGGTACTCTTGCTGGTCGTTTTTTTACTCGTGGTGCTTTTGCTGGTCGTGCTTTTGCTGCCAGTCCGGCTTTTGGCAACCGTCGCGGTGGTTGTACTGGTTTTGCTGCTGCTGCCCTTGCCATTGCTGGCGGCCTGTTCGGTTGCTTCCTCTGAGACATAGTGCTCGACCTGTGCCAGATCATTGGTGGCATAATCACATTCGGGGTAGCGACCACAGCTAAAGAAGTGTCGGCCAAACTTGCCCCGGCGCTTGAGCAACTCGCCCTGCTGGCATTTGGGACAGGTCACACCGGTGGGTTCGGGCAATGGCACGGGCTTGCCATCTTTGCCGATACGGCGGGTCGCATTGCATTCGGGATAGCCCGAGCAGCCCAGAAATGGACCAAAGCGGCTCTTCTTAATCACCATGGGCCGACCACAGAGATGGCACATAACATCACTCATCTCGGGTGTACTGGCTGTATCTAGCACAATCTTGCCGTCGCTATCACGGTGAAAGTCACTGGTAAAGTCGCACGAGTCATCGCCGCCGCCCTTTTGATAGCGTGAACAGGCCAGAAATTCACCATTGCGCCCAAATTTAATCAGCAGTTCACCCTGCTCACAGCGGGGGCAGGTAATCCCCGATGGTATCTCTTCGGTTTTGACATTGCGCATGGTTTCGCGGGCTTCTTGCAGCCGCATTTCAAATGAGCCGTAAAAATCGCGTAACACGGGCACCCATTGCTTTTCACCGGTTGCAATATCATCCAGCTGTTGCTCCAACCCGGAAGTAAAGTCATAATCCACAATCGAAGCAAAGTGCTCAACCAGCAAGTCGGTCACTACCCGACCCAACGACGTTGGCAGTAGTTTCTTCTCGGAGATACTGACGTAGCCCCGCTCTTGAATCGTCGAGATAATTGGCGCATACGTCGATGGCCGACCGATGCCAAGGCGCTCCAGCTCTTTCACCAGGCTGGCCTCAGTATAGCGCGGCGGCGGCTCGGTAAAGTGCTGCAAGGGCATCAGGGCCAGCAGTTCGAGCAATTCGCGCTCGCTCAATGGTGGCAGGCGCTTTTCGCTATCGTCCTCTTCGGTATCGCCTTCGTCGCGCCCCTCGCTATAGACGGCAAGGAAACCGGCAAATTTCACCACGCTCCCCGTGGCCCGGAAGGTATAGGGCGGCGGTGTCGGTATCTCCTGCGACGCGCCTTTGATTGCGGCAATATCCACCGTGGTGCTATCAAAGATCGCCGGTGCCATCTGGCTCGCCACAAAGCGCTTCCAGATCAGGTCGTACAGGCGTAACTGATCGCGGGACAACGCCTCCTTCAAGTCATCTGGCAGACGCTTGCTACTGGTCGGACGAATGGCTTCATGGGCCTCCTGCGCCGATTTTGCTCGCGTCTTGTAGACGGGTGCCTGCTCTGGCAGATATTCCCGCCCATAGCGTGTACTGATAACCTCGCGTGCCTCGTCCTGTGCCTCTTTCGACACGCTGGTGCTATCGGTACGCATATAGGTAATCAAACCGATGCTGCCATCATCGCCGCCAATGTCGATCCCCTCATACAGCTGTTGCGCCAGCATCATGGTTTTTTTGGCACTGAAGCCCAGCTTGCGGCCGGCCTCCTGTTGCAGCGTGCTCGTCGTGAAGGGCGGCGCCGGTTTACGACGGCGGTCTTTGCGCGTGATCTTCTGCACGACATACCGTGCATCGTTGAGATCTGCGACAATTGCCTGGGCCTGTTCCTGATTCGGTATCGCAAACTTATCCAGCTTCTGGCCGGCCCGTTCAATCAAGACGGCCCGAAACGGGTGGCGCAGTGACTCTGGTTGCTGCCCATTAGTCAGCTGTTTGCGCACATCAATCTCAATCGTCCAGTACTCAACCGCCACAAAGGCTTCGATCTCGCGTTCGCGTTCGACAATCAGGCGCACGGCCACCGATTGCACCCGCCCGGCCGAGAGACCACGCTTCACCTTATCCCAGAGTAGCGGGCTAAGCTGATAGCCCACGAGACGGTCCAGCACGCGCCGGGCCTGTTGCGCTTCGACCAGATGGTCATTGACCTGGCGCGGGTTAGCGACGGCCTGTTGCACCGCACTGCGGGTAATCTCTTGGAACACCACCCGATGCACCGCCTTTGTCCGCGGAATATTGATCGCCTGGGTGATATGCCAGGCAATCGCCTCGCCTTCGCGGTCGGGGTCAGTTGCCAGGTAGATCGCATCTGCCTGCCTGACCTTCTGGCGCAGTTCGGTCACCACCTTTTGCTTGGTGATTTCATAGTCCGGCGCAAAATCATGGTCTATATCGATAGAAAGGCTTTTGCGCGGCAGGTCACGGACATGGCCCATGCTTGCAGCAACCTGAAAGTCCTTTCCTAGGTATTTTTGGATGGTTTTGGCTTTTGCCGGTGATTCGACAATGACCAGTTTATAACTCATACGCTCACTTTCCAGTTATTGACTGCGCCCTTGAGCAATTCATCGTTGAACCAGTGCCTGGTAACTCGCTGAACCGGTCGGTATGGCAGCATTGGAATGACAGTATAGGCCAAACATACCGAAAATGCAAAACCGACCGAACATATCAAACCGGTTACCCAGAGCAACTGCCGTGTTGACAGGCCATTTGATACAGGACGATCAACCAGGGAGACAGGTTGCATCGTCTATCGGGGTTGCACATCTCCTGAGAATCTAACCATTTTTTTACCAGAAAACCCATTGACATTGACGTTTGCTTCCTCTATAATTGGACTTAATACGACAATGTTGTTGCGTATCATGCACATCCATTCTGATAGGTCAAGCGTCGCATCACCGTGTCATCCTGCGACCCTTCTCCAGCGGAAGTTACCAGCACATAAACATCAGGATTATATCAATGACGCAATCCCCATATTGTATCGTATGGGAGTAGCAGTGACCAGAATCATGTACGTTATGAATAATACGTCTGTTCTTAATTCGTTCAATGGCCACACTTACCAGTACGTTTGTATGGGGGGAACATATGAAACAGCTCCAAGCACGGTCATCAAAACGCCGACATTGGATTGCGGTTCTGCTGCTTTGGTTGGTTATCGCCACCATGTTGGGATGTACCAACATCCCATTGCTTCGTGCAGCACCGGTCGCGGCTCGGGTTCAGCCGGTGGCGCCATTCCACAAAGATGATTCTCCACCACCATCAGCGGATCAGACTGCTACTTCAGACTGGGCTGTCCGCCTGCGCTCAGACAGCCACGCCGATAGCGTAGCCGCTGCGCTGGATGCCCAGAACCTGGGTCAGATTGGCAACCTGCCACATATCTATCGTTTCCGTTTTGGGCGCACCAGCCCCCGAATGGATGACAACATTGCCCAGCAGTTTGCGGCGCACCCGGCGGTGCTCTGGTTTGAACAGCAAATGGCACGGCAACGGCACCACCGCCAGACCCTGCCAGCAGACCCGAATTTTCCCGATCAATGGCATCTGGACAACACTGGTCAGATCGATGGCTCGGTGGCTGAAGACCTCAATGTGCTGCCGGTCTGGAATGACGGCATCCAGGGCAATGGCGTAGTGATTGGCATTGTCGATGATGGCTTACAGCACGAACACCCCGATCTCTCGCCCAACTATCGCGCTGAATGGAGCTATGACTTTAATGATGGTGACCCTGATCCTGCGCCCGAATCGTCGTTTGATGCGCATGGCACCGCAACCAGTGGTGTAGCCGCCGCCCGCGATAATGACGTTTGCGGCGTTGGGGTAGCGCCCCGCGCCAGTCTGGCCGGCTTGCGCCTGCTCGCTGCGCCAACCACCGATGCCGATGAAGCCGAGGCGCTCACCTACGCCTACGATGATATTGCTCTTTATAGCAATAGCTGGGGACCATACGATGATGGCGCCCATGTTGAGGCACCCGGCGAACTGACCCGCGCAGCATTTGCCGATGGCGTTTTGAACGGGCGTGGTGGCCTTGGTTCAATCTATGTCTGGGCCGCGGGCAATGGTCTCCGCGAAAACGATAACGTCAATTACGATGGCTATGCCAATTTGCGTTACACCATAGCCGTGGGCGCAGTCGATCACCATGGCCGGCAGGCATACTACAGTGAACCAGGCGCCGCGATGCTGGTGACCGCGCCCAGTGCCGGTGATGCCAGTGGTATTACCACCAGCGATCTCATCGGTCAGGATGGCTATGCCGAAGGCAACTGCACCGCCGATTTTGGCGGTACATCGGCTAGCACGCCCATGGTTGCGGGCGTGGTGGCGTTGATGCTTGAAGCCAACCCCAACCTGACCTGGCGTGATGTGCAGGCCATTCTGGTCCACAGCGCTGCCCAGAATGACCCCACCGATAGCGACTGGAAGCTCAATGGCGCCGGGCTGCCGATAAACCATAAGTATGGCTTTGGGCGGGTCGATGCCACGGTGGCGGTCAACCTGGCACGCAACTGGACATCCCTCGCCGAAGCTCTGGAAGTTGCCAGTGGCGAGATGACCGTCAATCAGAGCATTCCTGATAACAACCCCATGGGCACCAGTCACGAGATTGTGATCAACGAGCAACTGAGCCTGGAGCATGTCGAGGTAGTGCTCAACGTCGTCCACTCCTATCGGGGTGACCTTGAAATACGCCTGATTTCGCCGGGTGGTACGGAGAGTGTGCTGGCTGAACCACATGGCGACCCCAACAGCAACTACGACCAGTGGCGCTTTATGAGTGTGCGTCATTGGGATGAACTCTCGGCTGGTGCCTGGAGGCTTGAGCTTATCGATCGTGGCGCCGAAGATGAGGGTATATTTGTCTCCTGGGAACTGATCCTCCATGGCACGGTGGTGAACGATAGCGAACGTGGCACGCTCAGTGGTCAGGTCACCGCTGACGAAACGGGCCAACCGCTTGCGGCGGCCACGCTCACGCTCACCCCAGAAGATGCCGCTCAGGGGCGTACTGGTACTCGTATCACCGATAATATGGGTACGTACACGTTTGTTGGTCTGTTACCCGGCGACTACCGCCTGAGCGCTTCGGCCTATGGTTACCAGTACTTGACCGATCAACCGCTGACGATCACTGCTGCGACGACTACGACGCTTGATATGGCCCTGGACACAGTGCCGACCACAACCTTGCAGGGCCGCGTCACCGACGGCTCGGGGGGTAACTGGCCGCTCTATGCCCGTATCGACATTGCAGGCTATCCCTATGGGCCGGTCTTTACCAACCCCGTGCTGGGCACCTATCAGGTCGATCTACTCCAGTCCACCGACCCTGTCTCGCTGACCTTCAGTGCAGTGAGTAATGGCTACCAGCCACACAACCGCGAGCTGATGTTGACCTCTGATGTTGCTGTAGCCGATGTTGCGTTGACGGTTGATCCTGCTGGCTGCGCGGCACCGGGCTATCGCCAATCCGGTGTGGTGCTCAACGAGACCTTTGAGACCGGTGCTTTACCCGCCGGTTGGCAGGTCATCGATTATGCCGATACTGGTCAAGTCTGGCGCTTTGATGATCCGGGCAACCGCACCAACCTGACCGGCGGCGAAGGCGGGTTTGCGATTGTCGATAGCGATGCCTATCCTGAAGATGGCTACCAGGATACCGAACTGCGTACTCCGCCGCTCGATTTTTCCAACCAGGATCATGTGTTCCTGAGTTTTGCCACCGACTATCGGAACTTTGGTGACACCGCCGATGTTGATATCAGCATTGACGGCGGGGCCACCTGGACTACTGTCTGGCGGCAACGTGCTGACTACCCCGGCCCCGCGACGGTGGAGCTTGATCTCAGTGATCACGCCGCCGGTCAAGCGCAGGTCTTGCTGCGCTTCCACTATTACGATGCCTATTGGGCCTGGTGGTGGATGATCGACGATGTCGTTGTTGTTGCCAGCAGTGATGATCGTAGCTGCGAGCGCATCAGTGATGGTCTGGTGGTGGGCAATGTGTATGACGCCACCCAGCCCGAACGCACGCTGGATGCCGTGATTATCCCCAGCGAGAGTGGTGCCGCCACGCGCACCGTTGATACGCCCGCTGATGATCAGCTTGATGCCGATTTTTATACGCTTGGCTTGCCGGCTGGCAACCAGACCCTGGTCGCTGAGGCGCTGGACGAGGACTATTTCCCCGCCACTGCGAACGTCACGGTGCTGGCTGAGCAGGTGATACGTCAGGATATCATGCTGGAGCGCGATCGTGCTGAGCTGAGTTTTGTTGTCCGTCCACAAACATTCTCTTTGAGCAGTTCGGCGGGCAAGGTGGTGACCCATACTGTCTATCTCGAAAACACTGGTCAGCAAGCCGATAGCTTTACCCTTGCTGCATCTGGTGCAGACTGGGATATCGCGTTCCCTACCACGGTTGGACCGATTGCACCAGGCAATGTGCTGCCAATCGAGTTGGTCGTAACGATCCCGCCGAATGCCATAGTTGATGCGTATGACGAGGCCGAGATACGGATTACTTCACAAATGGACGCCAATCTTCAGCAGCGTGTCAACCTTGAGACATGGGTGATCTTTGATCCGAATGCGACGGTTGTGGTAACACCACAACACATCAGCCAGACTGGTGTTGCTGGCAACACCGTGAACTATACCCTTCAGGTGAACAACAACACGCCGGTCTCGCAGACTCTGGATGTGTCGATCTTGTCATCATTCGCAAGCGACTGGCCGATCAATGCACCTGAACGCATCGGGCCGCTGCAACCGGGTGAGCAGATGAGCTTTGATGTAGCGATTACCATTCCAGCAGATACGCCCGAGGACTTCCGCAATGAGACCGTGATTGAGCTGATGAACCCCGAAAGCCCGGATCCGTTTGAGTCGTTCGGCTATGTTACCTTAACTGCCGTGGCAACCCTGGAAACGATTGTTGAAGTCGATAGAGGCGTGATGTTGACGACACCCTGGAGCAGTCTGTCTGCTTTACCTGGCCATTCGGTGACCTATACCATGCAGCTCTCCAACACTGGTCAGGTCAGTTCGACCTATATGTCATGATTGAGGGGGAAGACTGGCCGATCCTTGCGCCAGATACGCTCACCGCCCTGGCGCCGGGTGAGGGCAGCACCTGGCCGTTGCGGGTCGCTATTCCCGCCGATACGCCCATAGGCAGGAGCGCTATCTTCACCGTGACGGTGACATCGGACGAAGATAGCGCGGTGACCGATATGATCACGCTCACAACACGAGCGGCGAAACCGCATGCCTACGTTGACGTTGATCTGCGCTATGAGCAACCCACCGCTATGAGCCTGCAACGGGCGGGCGATGCGTTGCCACGCTTTTCGCTGACGCTGACCAACACCGGTCCGGATGCAATTGATGTGCTGGATGTCACGCTGGCGATCAGCAACATTGGCACGTTCAGCGCGGTGCAGGGCGACGGCTGGACCTGCCAGGTGGCTGAACAGCAGGTCGAGTGCCAGTTGAGCCGGCTCGATGTGGATGACGTTTCGGTGTTGACGATAGAGCTGGAGCAGACCACCGAAAACGGGCCAACTCGGCTCACAGCGCAGCTCAGCAGCCCCAACACCGATATCTTTCTGGCCAATGGGGTAGACGATGCCAGCGCCAATACCGAGATTATGGTGCATTTACATGGGCAGCCACAGGTCTTTCTGCCGATTATCTGGCGACGCTAGGTGCGGCTCGCAAGGGAGCGTTGAAGCGGCGGAGCGCAAAGGTGCAAAGACGTAGCGGGAAAGGTGGGATTCTCTTGTCCATTGTCCATAAAATCCGTACCGCTGTGGTGATTGTGGCATTATCGCCTTTGTGTTCCCTTTGTGGCTTTTGTATGCTTTGTGGTGAATCTGTTTCTGCTGCGCATGCCAAGGGCCTGTAATACCAAATTCGGGTGATCACTGGTATGCACTGGAGCGCAGGCGTCTCGCCTGCCGGAACGCGGAGCGCCTGCTTTGTAGGGGCGCAGCGCGCTGCGCCCCTACAAAGCCAGGCATGCAAGCCGCGCCTACTGTCTCATATCGATGAACCGAATTTGGTATAAGCACCCCTCATC
>JAAURD010000360.1 GCA_012034075.1 Chloroflexaceae bacterium
CGTCTCAGTTGCGCAGCGCTCCCAGGAATAGTGCGCGGTAGCCTCATACGCACGCCATGCCCATGTCTCACGGCCAGATACATCTTCGAGCAGGGTCGTAAGCGCAGCAGCAATATCGTCAGGCTGTTCGGGGTCAAACCACACGCCTGCATGCCCCAGAATCTCAGGCATCGGGCCGCGTCGTGAGCAGGCAATCGGCAAACCGGCCGCCATCGCCTCAACCAGAATGTTGGGCATATTCTCGCAGCTTGAAGCAAACACAAACCCATCGGCCGCATGGTACACGCTGCTCAATTGTCCATAACCAACCTCGCCATGGGAGCGTACCCATTGGCCGCGTGGGTCGTAACGTGTGATCGCCTGATGTAGCTGACGCAAGGCCGGGCCATACGCCGGTCCCACCAGATCGAGGCTCACCGGTAGCCCGGCGGCACGCAGCTGGGCTACCGCCTGTACCACCTGCCATTGATGTTTATACACATCAACAATCGAGACATAGAGCAAACGGAATGGGCGCTGTGGCCCATAGGTCGAGAGCGGCAGTTGCGGTCGTGGCGGGCAAAGAAACCGTTCATGCACCCCATGCGGAATAATCGCCGCCAATCCATGCAGACTGCCCACCTGCGGTAGCACCGCCGCCTGCGCATAGCGTGTCAGGAAGATCAGCCCATCAGCGCGGCGAAAACTGCCGGCTTGCAACCAGCGCAGCATACGCAAGCGCAAGCCCATCCACGAAGGACCATAACGCTCCATCTCAGTTGGTTCAAATGGCAGCATATTCCGTGACATCGTAACGCAGGGCGCAAACCCACCGGCACACAACCCGCCCGGCGCAAACAGCACATCACAGCCAGCCCGACACAGCAGCGGCAGACGGTAGCGCTGCCATGCCAGCCGCTGCGCAAACGAACCCGTCAATAGCGGTGGAGCAAGGGCCACCAGCCATGGTCGCTGCGGCAGCTTCTGCAGCGTTGCTGGTGGTGCCCATACCGTCACCCGCTCAAATCCGGCCTCCGCTGGCTGTGCTGCCCGCAATACTTCTACCAGGTGTGAAACACCACCGCCGGATCGAATATTTGCAGCGTCAATCCCCAGATGCATTGCCCATCTCCTTTCGCCCACAGCGCTCAACTGCCCCGGTTACGACCCCTGCATTGCTTCGCGCAATGCGACAACCTGCTCGCTAACGAACACTTGTTAGTGATCACAACGAGTTGTTTCAACGGCTTTTGCACAGGTCGATACCTCATGGCAAGCATCGATATGAGACGGAGGTGCGGCTGCAAGCCGCACGGCGGTCGGGACGACCGCACGCCACATCAGACGGAGGTGCGGCTTGCCGCCCAGACCCTCACCCCCGGCCCCTCTCCCAAGGAGCGAGAGAAGTGTATGTGGATTCTCAGGGGAAAAGCGTATTTTGTGAAACCTTCGTGTTCTTCGTGTTCTTTGTGGTGAAAGGGGTATCGGTCTGGTAGCAACATTGGAGTGCCAGCATCCTGTCTGCATGCGAAGGTGCGGGTTTGCCTGCTGCCGTAGCGTATTGCTATGGCTCATACCCCTCATCGGGCGGAAGATCATACCCTTTTGCAGCCTCAACCGCCAGCACATCACAGCGCTCATTTTCGGTGTTGCCATCGTGACCGCGCACCCAGCGAAACGAGACCTCGTGTTGCCCACACAGGTCCAGCAGCACCGCCCAGAGATCAGCATTCAAGGCTTTGTGTTGTTGTCTGCGTCTCCAGCCATTGGCCCGCCAGCGCACGGCCCAGCCCTTGGTCATCGTATCAACAGGTATTGTGAGTCGGTATACAGGGTCACAATACCTGGTTGCTTCAATGCCTGTAACCCAACAATCGCAGCCATAATCTCCATACGATTATTGGTCGTGTGTCGAAACCCACCACTGAGTTCTTTCCGATGGTGCTGGTACAATAAAATGGCGGCATATCCTCCAGGACCGGGGTTTCCCAGACAGGCGCCATCGGTGTAGATGGTGATGTGCTTCCGCTCGTGCTGATTCATGAATACCGTACACGCATCGCTGTCTACCAATTATGCCACGACAACACGACTCCTCATGCGGTGCAACGATACATACTGCACCAGTTCCTGGAGCAATGGGAGGAGCTGGTTCCGTGCTATCGGGTCATAGTAATACGATAGTAGCTGACAAATAGTCTCTTGATGTTCGTCTCTGGGTTGATAGGTGTAGATTGGTTCGCGCTGACTTGGTTGGGATACGAGAATACCATCTTCAGCCAGTTCTTGCAGCGCCTGAGCAACACACCAGATATCGCGACAAACACGCCCAGCCATAATAGTTGGGGTTACTACTGCTCGATGATCTTCGTGCAAAATAAGCACCATGTGGGGCTTCATTGGCGTATTGATCGCTTGCTCCAACAGAAACTGAACACGCTCGTCAATCATTGACTCACCTCCTTTTATGGATGAAATCCCCTCTGATTTCATCCATTCCGTATGGTACGGAATATATGACACCCGCGTCGTGGGAGGAATGAACGATTTTCATACGTCTATGCTCAGAACGATATGAACAGTACGTATCATACATATTATACATCATTTGCTCATCATCTGCCAAGCCCTTTATACCCCCAATTCAGTTCTGAGCATCGCTAGATCCATTTCAACCCGATGCAACAGTGCTGTCTTTTCGGCGATTGGTAAGAACGAAGCACGAATACTATACAGCACTAGTCTGCACAAATCATCGGCTTTCAAGCCGAAATCATACACTGCGTGGCGATATTCATCGGTGAGTGTGGTTTGAAAAAAGGTCGGATCATCTGAATTGATCGTCAAGAGCAGATTGCTGTCATAAAGCTGTCGAAATGGATGATGTTCTTTGGCAGTAACCGCACCCGTCTGGCTATTACTGCTCAAACAGATATCCAGCGCAATCGCATGATCACGGAGATAAGCCACCAGCGCGGGATCCTCGATACTCCGAATACCATGCCCAATGCGCTCTACATGCAAATCGTGTACTGCGCCCCAGACACTTTCCGCGCCAACCACTTCACCGGCATGGGCCATGACATGCAGGCCAACCGAACGGGCGGCGGCAAAGACGTCGGCAAAGGGTTCGGGCGGGTGACCGATCTCGTTACCACCAATTGACCAAGCAATCA
>JAAURD010000101.1 GCA_012034075.1 Chloroflexaceae bacterium
CGGAGGTTGCGACGCCTCCGGGAGATTGCGTTGCCAGGGGTCTCTGCTCCGCGTTGGGAAGCAAAGACCACCGAGTAAAGTTTGCTGAGGTTGCACGGTGCTCGTTAGCCCTGGTTGCTGCCGACGCCGCCCTTGACCTGTTCTTTCAAGGTGCTGCTGGCACTGAAACCAGGCGTCTTGGTTGCAGGAATAGTGATCTTCTCACGGGTCTGAGGATTCACCCCTTCACGTTCTTGACGGTCACGTACCTCAAACGTCCCGAATCCCGTGAGGGTTACTTTTTCACCTTGCGCCAGCGTATCAGCAATGACCTTGAGTGCCATCTCGATCACGATACGGACATCCTTCTGGGCGATCTTTTGATCTGACTCTTTTTCGATCCGATCGGTGACGGCTTTGATAAATTCAGTCTTTTGCATCGGCAAATTCCTCCTTATTTCACTGAACGACGGTCAAAAAAACATCCCTTCGCAATGCAGTATACAGCACCTGTCAAGTCCATTGGCGATAGCAAAGCGCTACACACGCAAGTAGTGTCTGATTATCGCGTTTTTCGGCATTATGATGACTTAAAACACGTTTAACTAAAACAATGATCGTTCACGCCAGCGAGCCAGATCCGGCGCACAGCCGATATAACCGCCGGGCGTCAAGGCCAATAACTCAGCTTTGATCTCCTCATTTACTGCCAATTTTTCCACAAATAAGTGAATATCTGCCATTGTGATTTTCTGCCCACGAGTGAGTTTTTTCAAAACCTCATACGGTTCGGCGTAACCGGTGCGGCGCAGAATCGTCTGAATCGCTTCGGCCAACACTTCGGGGTGCGCCTCGACCTCCGCTCGCAGTTGTTGCCGATTAACGGCAATTTTGTTGAGACCGCGCAACGTGCGTTGATAGGCGAGCAAACTGTAGCCGAACGCCATGCCAACATTGCGCAATACCGTACTGTTCGAGAGATCACGCTGCAAGCGCGAAACCGGTAGTTTTCGGCTAAAAAATTCGAGCAAGGCAATCGCCAGGCCCAGATTGCCCTCGCCATTTTCAAAGTCGATTGGATTGACTTTATGCGGCATGGTCGAAGAACCCACCTCATCTTCGCGTAACGACTGCACCAGATAGCCATCGCTAATATAACGCCAGCAGTCTTGGCACAGATCAAGCAAAATCGTATTCAGGCGTTTCAGCGAGTCACACAGCAGAGCCAGTGAGTCATGCGGCTCAACCTGGGTCGTGAGCAGCACCGGCACAAGATCGAGCGAACGGACAAAAGCCGAACTAAACGTTATCCAATCAACGTCGGGTACCGCCGCAACGTGTGCCGCAAACGTGCCGGTTGCACCGTTGAGTTTGCCAGTCAGGGCAACATGCGCCAGATCATCGGTGGCGCGTTGCAAGCGTCGGGCAAAGACAGCCATCTCTTTGCCCATGGTCGTCGGTGTGGCGGGTTGGCCGTGGGTTCGTCCCAACATTACCGATTGTGCTTCGGTTTCGCTCAACTCGTGCAACCGCGCCAGCATGGTGCCCAATATGGGCAGCAGCTCCAGGTCGCGAGCTTCGCGCAGGAGCAACCCATACGCCAGGTTGTTGACATCCTCGGAAGTCAAGCCAAAATGCAGCGCCTCGAGCCATGCATCCAGCTGTAAGGCGCTGAGTTGTTCCCGCAACCAGTATTCTACGGCTTTGACATCGTGATTGACGCGCCGATCCCAACCGGCAATCGCCAGCGCATCGTCATCACTGAACTGCCGATAGAGCGCTCGCAAACTACCCTGTTGCTGCACGGTGAATGCAGGGACAAAGCCGACACGCGGCGAACGCGCCAGAAAGATCAGATATTCAATCTCAACTCGTACACGATACCGAAAGAGCGCAGCTTCACTAAAAAAAGCCGTCAGGCGTGCAACATCTTTTCGGTAACGGCCATCCAATGGTGAAAGAGCGATCAAAGACGTCAGGGTTTCTGTCATGGTACTGTGACCTCAATCTATATCATCTGCTTATCATTGTCAATACAGCGCAACGTATGTTACCATAGGTGACACCGGTCGTGCATGTATCATACCAGATGTTGCTCACACGGTTTTTTTCAGTGTAACCAGTGATGGTATGCTAGACCAACAGAAAAAACGAGTTGAACAAATCAGAGAGCAAAACAGATTGTTACAACTTGTGTGACAATTGAGCAAACATAATGTAGAGGAGTTGAATGTATGTCCCGTCAACGTATTTCTTACCGCCTGCGTTCGATGCCCGCCTCTGGTATTCGCCGATTTTTTGATATTGCGGCGACAATGCCAGATGTTATCTCATTGGGCGTCGGCGAACCCGATTTTATGACCCCTGAGCCGATCCGTCAGGCTGGTCAATATTCAATCGATATGAATACCAGCTATACATCGAATGCCGGGCTGCTTGAATTGCGTGAAGCGGTTGCCGAACACCTCGAGCAACTCTATGACGTCAGTTACGACCCGATCACCGAAATTCTCATTACGGTCGGTGTCAGCGAAGGCTTGCAGAGCACCGCACTTGCGCTGCTGGATCCGGGCGATGAAGTGATCATCCCCGAACCATGCTTTGTAGCCTATGGTGGATGTGTGATGCTTGCCAGTGGCAAACCTGTGTATGTTCCTACCAGCGCGGCTGATGGGTTTCAGGTGACCGCTGAGGCCCTGGAAGCGGCGATCACCCCACAGACCCGTGCTATCCTGATTGGCTACCCCAATAACCCGACCGGAGCCGTCATGAGCCGTGAGCGCATGCTTGAGCTTGCTGCGGTGGCCCAACGCCACAATCTGGTCGTCATCTCCGATGAGATTTATGATCGACTGGTCTATGGTCAGGAACATGTCTGTGTCTCGGCACTACCAGGCATGCGCGAACGCACCGTCTTGATGGGCGGCTTCTCTAAAGCCTATGCGATGACCGGCTGGCGCCTGGGTTGGATTGCTGCACCCACCGAGATTACTGAAGCAGCCAGCAAAGCACACCAATATATGATTATGTCAGCCCCTACGATGAGCCAGTATGCTGGGATTGAGGCGCTGCAATCTGGCGATGCCAGTGTCCGCGAAATGGTCGCCGAATATGATCGCCGCCGGCGTCTCGTTGTTGATGGTCTGCACTCGCTCAGCTTGCCCATCGTTGAGCCACTGGGCGCATTTTATGCCTTTCCGCAGATCGGCCATCTCGGGGTGACCAGTGAGCAATTTGCTGAACGTCTGTTGATCGAAGAACAGGTTGCGGTTATTCCGGGCAGTGCGTTTGGTCCCAGCGGCGAGGGCTATATCCGGATGTGTTATGCCACCTCAATGGATAAACTGGAGCAAGCGCTGGAACGAATGGGTCGCTTTATGCGTCGTGCTGGTTGGATCGACCATCTCCGCCGACAAGCCGAAACGCGCACACCAACCAAAATGGCAGGGTAACCGCTTGATCTCATATCCGCGCTATGCTACCATTCAGGAGCGCATCATATGGCTAGCGCAGCGGTGATACCTTCGCAGGTATTACCGCACACTGCTTACTTCTGAAAGGACCAAACTGATGAGTGATATGCCTGCCGTTACCAGTACTACCGACCAGACGACTGAACGCAAGATGGTTGTTTGTGCTCTGACTGGCAACGAGATTGCAGCCGATGAAGCCTACTGGGCGCCACCGCTTGTGACTATGGGTCAACTCTTCGGGACGATTTTTGCGAATCTCGGTCGTCCGGCCTATCTCAAACAGATTCTGCTGGATATACAGGAGGATGTGCCCTACGATCCATCTATCCGTGATGAACTGGCTTCACGTCGTTCTTCCGAGCAGATTAAGCTGCTGGGTTTGTTGCTGGTCATTATTGCTCTTATAGCCATACCGATCTATTTTCTCTTCATCGCAGGCGGCACCGCCTGAACCGGTCGATCACCGTAGCACTATGCATGCCAGTATCGACGCCTACGCCTACCGCAACTCCCCGATTCATCGCTGGGAGTTGCGCTCGAAATGTGTGGGCCTGTTTGTCTTGCTGTTTACCTTTGCATCTCTGCAAAACCTGGCACTGCTGTTGCCCATGTTACTCGTTAGCACAAGCCTCTACATGATGACTGGTCTACCAGGCGCGTTTATTGCCAGCCGTTTGCGCTATCCAGGCACCTTTCTGCTGGTTATCGTCGTTCTCGCCCCGTTCCTGGTCGGGCAACAGGTACTCATTGCGTTTGGTCCGCTCTCCTTGCATCGTGAGGGGCTGTCGCTCACCGTGCTCATCGCGGCACGATTTATCGCTATCATTACGGTAGCTGTTGTGCTGTTTGGCACCGCCCCTTTTGTCCAGACTATCAAAGCGCTGCGGGCATTGGGCCTGCCCGCGACACTCACCGATATGACCTTGTTTGCCTATCGCTATGTGTATGAGCTTGAAACCCATCTCACCACCATGCAACAGGCCATGCACCTGCGTGGGTTTGTCTGGCAACGCTTCAACCAACGCAATCTGCGCTTGCTGGCAGCCCTGATGGGTAGTTTGCTGATACGCAGTTATGAACAGGCTGAGCGTGTGTATCAAGCTATGCGCTTGCGTGGCTACGGTCACGCACCCCGCCGCTCCGAACAGGTCAGGCCCGGCCGGCTGACATGTTGGCACTGGTTGTCGTCCTGATCGTCAGTGCCACGTTTCTGACTCTCGATCAACTCTGGTAACAACACCTATGTCAAGCACACATGGTCAAGACGATCATAATGATGGTCGTCTCAGTATTCACAATCTATCAGTAGCCTATTTGCACAGTCCGCCCATACTCCATAGCGTGAGTCTGGATATTGCCGCGGGGGAACGCGTCGGTCTCATCGGCCCCAATGGCAGTGGCAAAACCACGCTCTTTCTTACTATCTGTGGCATTCTCAAACCATCGGCCGGTGACGTATGCTGGTCTGGCAGGAGCATCAAGCCAGGCAGTTTTTACCCTGATATTGGCATGGTCTTTCAGCATGCAGCCGATCAACTCTTCTGCCCATCGGTGCGTGATGATGTTGCGTTTGGGCCGCTCAATATGGGCTTGCCCGGCGATGAAGTGCAGCGCCGCGTTGACGCAGCACTCGCTGCGACCGGGGCGATGCATCTGCTCCAACGCGCACCACACCACCTTTCAGGTGGTGAAAAGCGGATGGTCGCGATTGCCGGCGTGTTGGCAATGCATCCACGTTTGATGATCTATGATGAGCCAGCGGTGGGGCTTGACGCCCGTGCTCGCCGTCGCCTGATTCAGACCATGCAAACGGCCACCGAAACACTGCTCATCTCTTCACACGATCTCGAGCTGATCCGCGAAGTCTGCCAGCGGGTCGTGATCCTCGATCAGGGGAACATTGCCGCCGATGGCCCGACCGATACGATTCTGGGTGACGCCGCTTTGATGGAAGCACATGGGCTGGAACGACCGGCCTCATTGCGTCTAGAGCGCATCGAATGAACCTTTTGTGAGTGAATCCGGTCTCTCATAGGACGATGATCGGGCAACGGCTTCGACCCATACGTGCATATCTTGTAGTTGTGCCGAGCCAAAATGGGTTACCATTGCCACATCGGCAGCATCACGGCCATACGCTAACGCAATGCGTCCACCCCGCGCCGTTTCCTGGGTCGCATCAAAGACAAACCAGCGGCCATCCACAAAAGCCTCAAACCAGGCATGCTGGTCCATTGGTTCCAACCCGTAGAGGTAGCCGACCACCATGCGGGCCGGAATATTGAGGCAACGGCACAGGCTCATGCCAAGATGCACAAAATCACGACAGACGCCGGCTTTTTGCTCCAGCGTGTTCAGCGCCGATGTTGATGTGTCGCTACTGCCATAACGATAGGTGATATGGCTGTGGATCCAGCGACAGATAGCCGCGACCTGATCATAGCCTGGGGTTGCACCGTCAACAATCTGCTGGGCCATATCCCCCAGATAGGGATCATCCGACTGGCAATAGCGACTTGGCAACAAAAACTGCAAAAACGTATCTGGTACACCCTGAATCGGTGTCAGGGGAACATTCGGGGCAACATCAATCGTATCGGCTGTCTCTACCAGCGCACGGGTCCAGATATGAAAGGAACCGGGTGCAGCGACCAGGCGTTGACAGAGATTGCCATAGCCATCGGTATATTCAACCGCAAACACATGCGGCTGAAATTCATACGTCTCCTGGGCTACCCACTGACTAGAGCCACTGCGTGGGCGCAGCATTAATACCATCGGTGTGGTCTCGGTTACCGCAAAAATCAGTTCACAACCAGCGTCAAGATGCATGGGTACGGCCTTTCTTCGGTGTTCGGCACAGCAAGACGCTTAGCCACCAGCGTTAAGTGACACAGACAAAAACATGATGATCAAGGCAATGCCATTTTGCAGCGCATGCAAACCAATTCCTGGCAGCGTCGAGCCGGTCCGTTCGCGCAATATCGCCAGGATGAGCCCCAGCCAGAAAAGCGCCGGCAAGAGCTGCAAAATCAGGTGAAATGCGGCAAAGATCGCGGCACTGATGGTGATCGCGGCCAGTGCTCCCATATGATAGCGTAGCAGCGGATAGAGCATCCCGCGGAAGAAAAGCTCTTCGGCAATGGGCACCACACCCGCGACCATCACCAGCAGCAGCAGCAAATCTTGCAGCGACATGCTGCCGCCACCGGTGATGGCCTCAATTTGCGGATTCTCAAATTGCCCGCCACTCAACTGCACCACCACAACATTGATCAGTGCCAGAAAGGGCAATTGCACAAACCAGATCAACGGTAACAGGGCATAGACCCACCATGCGACATGACGTATGCCCAGGGCCTGCCAACCACCGGGCCGGCGCGCAGCAAAGAGATAAATGCCCAGCAGCAAGCTCAGGTAGACCATCATTCCGGCCACATAAAGCGCCGGTGACGCAGCCCCACCATCAATATCAAGTTGAAAGAGGGGGCCAAGAATATTGAGGCCAACGACCATGACGCCCACGGCGCCAATCAGGAGCATGGCTGTTGCCCAGAGATCCAACCAACTCCAGGGCGGTCGTTCCCGTTCCGGTGGTGGGTGCTGCGAAAGTGTCTGCATCATGGGTTTTGATTTCCGTTCTATGGTGCTGGAGTCGTCTGGATACGTGACGTATGAGCCGTCTCATAGGTTGCAATGATGCTATCCTGTTGCAATAAAAAGCCCATTTGATCAATGCCATTGAGCAGACAGTGCCGTGCAAAGCCATCGATTGGGAAGGGCACTTGCTGACCACCGGGCAGGGTGAGCGTCTGCTGGTCGAGATCGATAGTCAACGTCGTTTCCGGGTCTTCTTCGCACAGGCTCACCAGCTGGTAATACGTTTCGGTATCGACCGTAATTGGGAGTAGGCCATTTTTCAGTGCATTATTGCGAAAGATATCGGCAAAGTAGGTACTGATGACGGCTTTAAAACCGGCGCCCTGCAACGCCCATGGCGCATGCTCGCGTGAGCTGCCACAGCCAAAGTTATTGCCGGCTACCAGAATTTCGGCCCCCGCCGTTTCGGGACGGTTTAATGCAAAGGTGGGATCAGGCTGTCCATCAGGGCCAACGCGCCAGTCGGCAAAGAGGCCTTCGGCCATACCGTTTTTATCGGTCGCTTTGAGATAGCGCGCCGGAATAATCTGATCGGTATCGATATTTTCCACGGGCAGGGCCACCGCACGAGCGCTAAAAGTACGAATAGGTTCCATAGGTGTTCAATACTCCTTTCATTGGGTGTTTATTTCATCACTGGTTTGCCCAGAGACTGAAGTTTGCGATTCAACTGTTGTTTTTGCGCTTCCATCCGCGCAGGTTGTACAAACGCAACATCAAACAGGGCTTCTATGACATCGAGCAGCCATTCGGCCTCGCCTGGTTCTACGTCAACAACTGCGCCGGTGTTGCTATCTTTCAGCGGGTGGGCCGCAAAATTGCCAATATTGCGTACCGCATCGACCGCCTGGGCCAGATGCGAGGGGATGTCTTTACGCTTCACAAAGACCTCTATCGCGTCGGCCAGATTGGTCGGCTTGATGCGAAAGACATCGCGCAAAATCTGTTGCAACATCCGCCGGCTCAGGGCTGCACTGGCCTTGGGGCTGAGCGTTACGACGGCACACGCCTCGCCAAAATCCTGACGATAGATATCGGGCACTTCGGGCGCAACCGGGCGTTGTACAGACCAGGGATAGATGACCTCTTCGGTTTGAATATCGGTCAGAAAGGTCTCTCCGTCCTGATCCAGTTGGCAGGGGCCGCGGCGCAGCAATACAATCAACTGGTCGCAGGATGGGCAGTGACCATAGCCGAGGTGATAGCCCAACCCGCTGGTGCGGACATCACGGTTTTGCCAGGTACGCGACTCGGCCAGCACAAGGTTGATATGATACGCACATGCCGGGCATTTCATGGCTGCTCGCTCCTTCCGACTGCTGCTCGCTCAGGCACACGCTGATTGGTGGCATCGACCGACGATGGCTGCTCGCTGGCTTGTTCGCTATATTGGCGCAGTTTTTGCGGGAAATCAGTCACAACAGCATGGCCTGCCGATACAGGCCATAGATCTCATCGGCGGTTTTATTTAAGGGAAAGGTGGCAAAGTTCTGATGTACCAACTCGTTGCGACTGTTGCCAACTTCCAGAAAGGCTTTGATCGAATCATCCAGGGCCGGATCGGCTTTGACCTGCGCCCGCATAAAGTTTTTGAAGTCACGCCCAAACAGGCCAAAAAAGCTATTGGCATTGGTATCACGCCAGGAGAAAAAGGTATGATATTGGCGCTCAATCGCTTTATTGCGCAAAAAGTCAATCAGCGGGCCGGGCTGACGCGCCTGCTCTTCGGCAAAATCAACGATAGCGGCTTTGATCCGCTCCTCAAAGTAGCTTGCCATTGAGAGCAGCAAGGTTTTGCGAAAATAGTTATCGGCACTGATCTGGAGCGAAATCTCGCCATGGTCGCTCAGATAGGCGATTAACAGCCGATGCTCTTCATAGAGCGTGTCAATAATCGTTTGTTCAGCCATAACGGTCTACCTGACTTCAAGGATCGTTACCAGTTCCCGCGCACGTTGCAAGCGGGTTTGTACATGTGCTGTGCTCGTCTGGTGATGCTGTTCGGCCTCGCGAAATGCGGCATCGGCCTTGAGCTGTTCGAGCGACTGCGGGTCGATAGGACCAACAACCAGCTGATGGGTTTGCAACGCCGGTTCGCACACCGCCACAAAGATTGCCTCAAACAATGGCACACAGAAATGGTGGTGATGAAATGCAAACGCTTGATCGGGTAGGCTTGCACACGCGTTGAGAAATGACTCAAACAGCGATTCGAGATACACCACCTGGCTCTGTTCATAATCACGGGCTTGTTTGGCAAAAGCATCCAGAAATGCTGTGACCGGTGGATGGTAGTTGGCACTATCGATGAGCAGCGCAAAGGCACGCAGCAGAAACTCAATATCTTTCATGCGCAAATCGGGGCTGGGAATACCAAACACTTGACGCCAGGCGGGACGGTCATTAATCTGGTAGAGCATCTTCATAAAGGGGGAATGATAGAGGCTCATCCGAATTTCCTGCGGTGTGAGCAAACCGGCACTGGTGTTCAGGCGATAGAAAATCTCATACAGCAGGTCATGTTGGCGTTCAGCCTGGCTACCCGATGGATGCTTGATCACGACGGTGCGAATAGTTCGCATGTCAAAGATGGACTGATGCGTCCCCAGTTCGCTATAACGCAGGCCATCCAGTTGATGGGACGCCGGTGATTCGTGGTGGGGTAACACCAGTGTAAAGTCAACAAAATAATCATCGTCATTGAGCATTTCAACTGGCAAATGGCCCTGGTAACCATATTTTTGCCGCAGGGTGGTCTGACGTTCCTTGATCGGGAAGCGCTCTTTCATAAAGAGATAGAGCGACAACAGGCGTTGCTGTCCATCGATCACCAGAAACTGATTGCGTTCTTCTTCATACAGATAAATCTGTGGAATAGGCAGCCCAACGATAATGGACTCGATGAGCTTGGATGCCTGCTTGATATCCCAGAAATAGCGTCGATGGAAACCCATGGCTCGAACAACGCCTGATTCGATAAACTGAAAGAGACTGCGGATACTAAAGTCATTGGGCGCGGTCACCAGTTGATAGGCGCCGATAGCATAGCCATCCGTATCGTCTGCGCCTGGTGGCTGAGCGCCAGGAATTGGGTTTGTCTGCTGTTGTTGTTGTGTCATCGGTTGCCTCACAGTCTATCATACACCATGTTGCTTTGCTCTGTACTCTATTATACGCGTTGTTTACACCGAACATTCGCTCATGCGCAAAGCAAAATTGCTGCAAACAGGGCGGCGCCTACGCGACAGCATGCAATGTCAACACGGTTATCTCCGGGCGGCACTGAAAACGAATGCGCAAGCGCAGGCCGCCCAACCCGCGGTTGGTATACTGAAGCATAGAGCCAACTTGATACAGCCCGACTGGATATTTTTCGCCCAGATAGGGCAAAATGGGACGCCCGACAAAAGGCAGCTTGACCTGTCCGCCATGGCTATGTCCCGACAACTGGAGATCAAAACGCCCGGTCGCGGCACTCTCATCGGCAAAATCTGGCTCATGCGCCAGCAGCACCGCCGCTCCCTGTGCTGGCAAGCGCTCCAGCACCAGATCAAGCCGGTCTTGCTCTTCCCAGATATCATCGACACCGGCGACATGCAGCAACGCATCGCCGCGCTGGAGCGTGTAGACATCATTGCTTACATTGATCACCCCCGCTCTCTTGCAACGCCTGGCGAATCAACGTCGGGTTGGTCCAGTGATCATGATTCCCCAGGACAGCCAGGGAGCCATCATGTGAGCGAATCTGGGGCAGGGTGCTGGTCAGCGTCTGGACAAACCCCTCGGCATGATGGGTCACAAAATCACCGGTTAGCACGACCATATCTGGTTGCTGCTGGTTGACCAGCTCAATGCAAGCGCTCAGGTGGCTAGCCGTCATCCAGTCGTCTGCATGAATGTCACTGAGCTGCACCAGCCGGTAGCCATCAAAGGCGCGATCCAGGCGCGGCAAGGTCAGGACCACCTGCGTGACCTCGACCCAGCGTGGCTCAATCTCATTGGCGTAGAGCAGACCACCCGTGCCCAGCACCGCCACCGACAAGGATGTGCGTACCGCCGCCTTCAAAAAGCCGCGCCGTGAGAGGCGTGGGTTTGTTGTGGGTTCGGTCTTTTCTGTGGTATTGGTATTGTTCATAGAGAACCTGTTTTACAGCTCAACCCGTTCGATACCGCGGCTGCCTAGATAAAACGTACTCCAGACCACCAGGGCCGTAACGACAAACGCAACCACCCAGCCAATCGTCACCAGTGCCTCATACAGCCAGCTCGCGGTCGCAGGAGAGGCCGGGGTTAGCACCAGGGCCAGAACATACCCAAGCGAAGGCACGATCATGAGTGACATCACCATGATGCCAATGTAGAGAAACGACACGGTTGTACTAAGACAGCCAGCAATGCGGCTGTGTTGCTGCATCGGGTTTTCCCAGTCGAAGCGCGGAAACATTGCGCTAAACCCGATTTCAATACAGGTGGTGCCCAGTCCGGTCACCAGAATAAGCATCCAGATGAGGAAAAACTCATACAGACTGTGCCCATGCAGCCAGGTTAGCACCAGCGACAGCAGCGTACCGATGAGCAGAAATGGCGTATAGGCGAGCACGAGCTTGCTGAACAGCAACCGTCGCGGGTTGATCGGCGCTAGCTTGAGCAACCAGAAGGTACGTCCTTCGCTGCTCACGCCTGAACGAGCAAAAAAGACGGTCATAAAGGAACAGATAAAAAAGATCATCCAGGCCGTGGCAAAACGATTGATTGTGATGTGACTGTCGTTCTGCTGCAACGACACGCTACTGCCGATCCAGATGATGGCAAAGGCACAGGCGACGATCATCCGTTGCAGCATGCTGAAATCACGCCAGAGGGTGCGGAAATCTTTGAGCAGAATGGCACGCGATTGCCCATTGATGAAGTGTGCCATTATTGGATCGAGCCATGCCAGCGGTAGCCGAATGCGCAGACGGGGAAGACGTGGCCGCCACCAGGGCCACCGGTCGGAGTGTCGCCGTTCTTGCACGACCATGCGGTTCCAACTATCGTAGTAGAACGTACCGGCCAACCACAAGCAGATCAAGAAAGCGGTTCCCCAGACCAGCACAAACAGCCCACCATAACCCAGTAACTGTGCATAGTCGTTATGCCCAGCAGCGGTTAAGGCCCGACCCGCCCAGGCCCAGGGCATCAGCGGCAGATCGAGCATTGCCAACGTATTAAACATGGCTTCCTGTTCTTGCTCGCCGGAGAGAGCGACACTGAGCACACGTAAGAGATAGCAGCCAAATAACAAGAACCCAGCCATGACACTGACGATATCGCGTGCCCAGCGGGCCGGAATAATACTAATGACCAGCATGACCAGCAAGGCCGCCAGCGCCGCCGGTAAAATCGGCAGCAATAGCACCAGCACCGCCACCGTGGCAAGGTAGAGCCAGCCATAGCCCATCCCCTGACCATAGCCCACCAGCACACTACTGCCCAGGGCCAGCAGCAGCATATAGGGAACGGTCAGGCTATCAAAAAACTTGAAGACAAAGAGCGTCCGAAAGGACATGGGCATGGTCAGCAGCATCTCCAGATCATGCGCAAGGTAGAGGCCACTCAACACCCGTTCCAGACTGAAGGCCGTGAGAAACAGCAATGCCACAAAGAGCAAACCACTTGGCACCGCCTGGAGCAATGGCTGCGGGTCCGTGGGAATATTCGGAGCTTCCTGAGCAAGCTCCTCCAACAGTTCACGAAATGATAGGTCGTTCACATGGCTGACCAGATCATAACTGGAAGAGTAGAACATTACCGCACCCATCAGGAGCATGAGCGCCCACAGGATCGTGCCCAATTTATACCAGATGTCTTTATGCCAGAACGTGTTCCGTGACTTACGCAGCTGGCCCCAGAACAAAACCCGACAGGTGTGCCACATGTGCATGATATTGCGCCAGCAACGATGAGAGATTCGTGCTGTTCACGCGATCCTTCCTTGTTGTGCCTATGCTCAGCATGCCCAGAAACGTTATGGGGATGCGAACAATCTTCGTTCCCTGCGCATCACTCGGCATCAAAGAAACAGCAACCGAATGTATTCGGTATCTGTTGTGTCACTCATAGTGTATACTATACTATAATAGGAGCCAGAATCAATCAGGATTCGTTTGAACTGGTCTCAGTGTTACTGGCAGGTTCTCTGTCAGGAGACACGGTTTTTGAGCGTGGTTTGTTACACAAGTTGAAGGAGCATGCAGTATGGCCAAAGATCCTCGTGATGCCTATGCGAGTGTACCCACCGGTGGTCCGCAAGAGGAAATCGAAGAGACGGACTATGAGTATGATGAAATTGATGCCGAAATCGAAAGACGGGCGTTTGAGCTACGCCGCATTAAAAGGACTATCTATTTTCTTGCCAATGCCATCGCTATTCTCTTGCTGTTGAGCTTTGCGCTCAAGGCCCTGGGCGCCAATGAAGAAAACATCTTTGCGCGGTTTATCTATGGGTTAAGTTTTCCCTTTGCGTTTCCCTTTGTGGGCCTGTTTGGCGAGCCATTCCGCGTGAATGAGACGATGGTTCTGGATTTTTCGTACCTGGTAGCTATCTGTATCTACTACCTGGTGGCGGCGGGGTTGATCAAGATGATATCGCTCTACTATTCGCGTTATATGTATCCGACAACGTGATACCCAGTGCGCGAGCGTTCGTGTCTAGCGGTTAAACCATTTGCTATGATGCGGAGCGCTTGCTTGCCGCTGGTGCTGGCAGGCGGTACACCTGCCCTTTATCGAAACGCATCAGATCAACGTGGGCAGAACACGAGTTGCCCGCGCTCCTTCACGTAAGATGCTTTAGGTTTGCCAGCGAGACGAGCAGTTTGCGCTGACCCTGCTCCCCAAAATTGACGGTGACCTGCTCATCGTCATCGATGGTACGGCTCTCCAGCACCACCCCTTCACCAAAGCGGTCGTGGTAGACCCGCTGGCCCGGCTGAAACTGCACCCCGGCATTGGCTCTGGCGAGCTTACGGGCGGTCATTGGCACTGGCTGGCGGGTACTCGTAGGGTGATCGCGGCGAACGGGTACGGGCGTCCTGCTGGGTGCATCTGAACCGCTACTGCTGGGGCTACGACCGGATGGGCTGGAACGGACTGGCCCGCTGCTCCGCGATGAAACCATCTGACTCTGCCTGGTCTGGTCTTTGCGTCCAGACATTCGCTTGACCAGGTCTTTGGGAATATCGGCCAGAAACCGTGAAGGTCGACTCGCTTCAAGTCGCCCATACGATGAACGGTAGCGTGTATAGTAGAGATACAGCCGCTCTTTGGCACGCGTAATACCTACATACAGCAGGCGCCGTTCCTCTTCTAGCTGGTCTGGGGTATCAATCGAGCGGTTGTGGGGCAACAAGCCATCTTCGAGGCCGATGAGAAAGACGATTGGATACTCCAGGCCTTTGGCTTGATGCAGGGTGATACAGGTAATGGCATCGGCGTCGGCGTCCAGTTTATCCAGATCGGCAAAGAGGGCGATTTCTTCGAGAAACGTGGCAAGCTGGCTCTCCTGGGGCAGGTGGGTATACTCCTGGGCTACATTGTACAGCTCAAGCACGTTGTTCCAGCGATCAAGTCCATCATCGGTGCCATACTCGTTGAGCAGAACCTCCTTGAAATGGAGTTGTTCGAGCACCAGAGCGAGCAACTCCAGCACGTTGTACTGACGACGACGTTGGAGCAATGGCTGAATCTGCTGAAAGAAGCGTACCAGGGCCTTGCGGGCGGCCGGGCGCAACATTGGTGCGGGCTTCTCGGCAGTGCTGTTGCTGTCGGCTTCGTATGCGACGATCTGTTGCAGCGCCAGCGACACGGGGATGCCCATCTCATTGGCCCAGCGATTGAGTTCGAGCGTGGTGCGGTCGCCAATGCCGCGCCCGATCAGCTGAAACAGGCGGTCGAGGCTTACGCGGTCGTTGGGGTTGAGCGCCAGACGCAGCGCGGCTAGCACATCTTTGACCTCTTTGCGTTCGTAAAAGCGAATACCGCCGATCAGTTGGTAACGCATGCCACGGATGATCAGGGCTTCTTCTAGTGCCCGGCTCTGGGCATTGGTGCGGTACATCACGGCGCAATCACGGGCCTGGTAGCTGCCGCTGCCAATCAGGCGGGACAATTCATCCACAACGTTGATTGCTTCTTCGGTCTGGTCGGCATTCTCGCGTAGCACCACCGGCGAACCAGCGCTATTGCTCGTGTGCAGCTGCTTGCGGTAGCGTTGCTGCGGGCTGGCATCAATCACGGCCTGGCCCACATCCAGAATGGCCTGGGTGCTGCGATAGTTCTGCTCAAGCAGGATGACCCGTGCTTCGGGGTAATCTTTCTGGAAATCCAGAATATTGCGCACATCCGCGCCGCGCCAGCCATAGATTGACTGGTCGTTATCACCCACCACAAACAGGTTGCGGTGCGTCGCGGCTAGCAGCTTCACCAGCATATATTGCGCTCGGTTGGTATCCTGATATTCATCTACCATAAGGTATTGGTAGCGCTGCTGATAGTGCTCCAGCACGGCTGGCTGTTCATGCAGTAGGCGCACCATTTCGCTGAGCAGATCATCAAAATCAAAGGCGTTGCTCTCGTGCAGCAGTTTTTGATAGTGGGCATAACAGTCGGCCACCGCTTTATCGTAGGGGGAGGCCCGATTGATACGGGCAAACTCGGCTGGCCCGACCAACTCATTTTTGGCGCTGGAGATGCGATTCAGGATTGCCCGCGCCGGGTGCTTCTTTTCATCCAGATTGAGATCACGCAACACGCGCTGCATCAAACGCTGCTGGTCATCGCTATCATAAATCGCAAAATCACGCTCGCGCCCCAGATGCACGACATCACGCCGCAGAAAGCGACTACATAGGCTATGAAAGGTGCCGATGGTGAGCGCACCGGTCTCGGCTGTACCGATCAGTTCGGTCAGACGCTCGTTGAGCTGACGGGCTGCTTTGTTGGTAAAGGTCACTGCGAGGATGCGCGATGGCTCAATGCCAACCTGGTCGATCAGATGCGCCACTCGATAGGTGAGCACGCGGGTCTTCCCGCTGCCAGGGCCGGCCAGGACTAGCACTGGCCCATCGACGGCTTCGACGGCCTGCTGTTGCATTGGATTCAATATGGCGTGCATGGTTTCGCTTGTCCCCTACTCTGCTAGCGTTTGCTCCTGTACTTTATGATACCACGCAAAGCGGTAAGCGCAAAGCGGTGGAGCGGTGGAGCGGTGGAGCGCTGTAGGCGCGGCTTGCCGCCGCGCGGGCGGTCGTCCCGACCGCACCGGGTCGGACGGTGGGAGCGGTGGAGCGGTGGG
>JAAURD010000102.1 GCA_012034075.1 Chloroflexaceae bacterium
TACGAACCAGCTCTCGTAGGCGCTGGGCGGCAGGTACACGCCTTTCGACAGGCAGTGGTGAAACAGCCGGTTGAAAGCGCCGGCACATCTTGCTGCTGGGCCGTGTCGTAGTCCACCACGTCGGTATCGGTAAAGTGAACCGAAATCATCGACCCCACCCGGTTGATGCGGTAGGGCCACCCCGTGGGCTCGAGCGCCGCCGCCAGCGCATCGATCACTACCTCTGGGATCAGCCCACCGGCCTGTACCTGGACTATCACCTGACTACGGGTCAGCGCCGCCCCTACGAATTTGCCACCACCTTTTACCCCCTCTGGGCGGGGATCGCCTCTGAACACCAAGCCCAGGCCGTAGTGGCCAATTTGGATAAATTTGAGGCCTGCGGCGGCCTGCGCACCAGTACCTGCACCTCTGGCAACCAGTGGGATGATCCCTTTGGTTGGGCACCGTTTCAGCTACTGGCGGTGGAAGGGCTGCACCGCTATGGCTACCGTCAGCGGGCGTTCAAGTTGCTGCGCGGGCTGTTCGAGATGGTGCAGACGACGCCGCGCCACCGCTTGCCGGAACAGGTGTGTGGGTTTGAGCGCCAGCCTGGTCTACCGCCAGTGCCTTTTTATGGCAGCTGTGCGCCGCAGGCCAGCGCCAGTGCGGTGGTGTTTGGCATGATTGAGCTGTTGCTCGGTCTGACCATCGACATGAACCCGCCGCGTATTCGGCTGCAACAGCCGGTGTTGCCCTCTTATCTGCCGGACCTGCAAATTGAGCATCTGGCAGTGGGCGATCAACGGGCGAGCCTGTCGCTGTGGCGCAGTAGCGATGATGGCTGCATTCACGTATCGGGGGAGACGGGCCATATTGCGCTGGTGCTGGAGGAGTAATGATTACGTTGATTGAGGCGCTCAATTTTCGCTGTTTGCGGTATGTGCGCCAGCCGCTTGCACCGTTTCAGGTGCTGGTTGGGCCAAATGCGAGTGGCAAAACAACATTTCTGGATGTAGTGGCTTTTCTCGGACGTCTGGTGTCGGATGGACTTGAGGCTGCTCTTACTGAGCGTACTCAGGATGTGCAAGACCTGGTTTGGCAGCGGTCGGGCACGCAGTTTGAGCTAGCGCTTGAAATGCGTATCCCGGATGAGCGACGCAGCCGTCTATCGCATCCAGACCACGATACGATACGGTATGAAGTTGCTATTGGGATGGACGCTGACACGGCTGAGGTTGCCATTCTGGCCGAACGCGCACTGCTCAAAATGGCCGATGTTGCACCAGTACGCCAGCAACGCCTCTTTCCAGATGTCCCGCATGGGCCGGCGACGATTCAATTGTCCAAACAAAGCAAAAAAGCACGCACGGTGTTGCGCAAAATCCATGGTGGCAATGACAACTTCTATTCTGAAGTTACCAGTGAATCAGGCAAAGGGTGGATGCCTGCTTTCAAGTTTGGCCCGCGGAAATCGGCGTTGGCGAATCTGCCCGCTGATGAGACCAAATTCCCTGTCTCCTCGTGGCTGAAGGAGATGCTTACCAGCGGTATTCAGCAGTTGATGCTGAACAGCCTGTTGCTGCGTGAGATGAGTCGACCGGGCCAGGGACGGGGCTTCAGACCCGATGGGGCGAATTTGCCTTGGGTGGTTGCGGACTTGCAGCAGAAAGACCCGCTGCGTTTTGGCGATTGGATTGCGCATGTGCAAACCGCGCTACCTGATCTTGAGGATATCCATATCCGTGAGCGGCCGGATAATCGCCATCGCTACCTTGTGTTATACTATCGTGGTGGTCTGGAGGTGCCCTCGTGGGTGGCATCGGATGGCACGTTGCGCTTGCTGGCGCTCACGCTGCCGGCGTATTTGACCGATTTTGAGGGAATCTATCTGATTGAGGAACCCGAAAATGGCATTCATCCGCGGGCGATAGAGACGCTGTTTCAGTCGCTGTCGTCGGTCTATGATGCCCAGATTCTGCTGGCGACGCATTCGCCGGTCATCTTGAGTGTGGTGCGTCCAGCGCAGGTGCTTTGCTTTGCAAAGACTGCGGATGGCGCGACCGATATTATTGCGGGCAACGATCACCCGGCGCTGCGCGACTGGCGGGGTGAAACGAGCTTGAGCGTGCTGTTTGCGGCGGGGGTGTTGGGGTAAGCAATGCAATCATCGCATCGAGATTTGCTTATCCTTGCAGCTGACAAGGATACTGAATATACTTTAAAGGGTTTATTGCCAAGGCATCAGGCACTTGGCATTCGTCCGATTACCTACGGTATGTATGTTCATCCAGAACATGATCCTGGTTGCTTTTCGCGTGGACATGATTTTCTCCGACCGTTTATCCAGCAATATCACTACGCGCTGGTGATGCTTGACCGCGAAGGCTGTGGACACGAATCACAATCACGTGAGCAATTAGAACAAGAAGTCGAACATCGATTGTCGCAATCTGGTTGGCATGAGCGTTCCGTGGCTATTGTTCTGGACCCCGAATTGGAAATATGGGTCTGGAGCGATTCTTCCCATGTCGAACGGGTTCTCGGTTGGGAAGGGCGAAAACCTGATCTACGGACCTGGTTAGTCGAGGACAGTCTCATACGTTCCGAACAATCAAAACCGGATTATCCCAAACCTGCATTGGAGAAAGCACTGCGCATTGCACGTAAACCACGTTCATCGTCACTCTATACCGAATTAGCAAAACAAGTTAGTTTTCGCCGTTGTGTCGATCCTGCATTTCTCAAATTGTGGCAGACTTTGCAGACATGGTTTCCGGTCAAATAGTATGGCAGTGGAACCATGTGGCAACCGTTGCCTTGCCAACGCGCTTGCACGTTTTGGGTACGTATGCTATGATGTGGCAACAACACATGCTAGCAGTATTTGACAACGAGACGGTGTTGTTATCGTGGTATGGACTGTATCCTAAAATATTGCGCATGTGTCGGGGAGACCCTACCATTGATGCCGATTGAGACACACAAGACGATTGCAACACACCACAAGGGAAACCGGTTTTCCCGTATGCGATCAGATCAGAGGAGGAGTTGGTGAATAGTCTCCGGATCCCGATTCTCAAAGTTGGAGATGTCCTGATCGCTTCGATCCAGGTGGCATTACACGATGCCTCTGCGGTTCAGTTCAAAGACGATCTGTTGCAGAAGATCCATGATACCAAAGCACGGGGGGTCATCATCGATCTTACCGCTATTGATGTTGTCGATAGCTTTATCGGTCGTATGATCGCCGATATTGCGGCAATGTCAGGACTCATGGGCGCACGGGTGGTCCTCACCGGGTTGCAACCAGCCGTGGCTATTACGCTGGTGGAACTGGGGCTGGAACTGACCGGCGTGCTGACCGCACTGAACCTCGAGAAAGGTCTGGCCATGATGCAAAGCCAGGCTGACCAGACTGAGGAGAATAGCGATGCCACAGGCTAAGGCAGCAGTTATTCGGAGCGATCTTGATATCGTGATTGCACGGACACTTGCTCGTGATACGGCCAAAGAGCTTGGCTTTGGGGCCATCGATCAGGCACGGATTGCCACGGCGGTAAGCGAACTTGCTCGCAACATCTTTTTGTACGCTGGCACGGGGAGCGTGACCGTTCGCGGCATCGAGCAAAATGCACGCAAGGGCATCGAGATTGTGTGTGAAGATCAGGGTCCTGGCATTGCAGATATTGAGCTGGCGATGCGCGATGGGTATACGACGTCGCGTGGTATGGGCATGGGTCTGCCCGGCGCCAAACGCCTGATGGACGAGTTTGTGATTGAGACACAGCAAAATGTTGGGACGACGATCACCTGTCGCAAATGGCGGGCATCATAGCACAGGCCGGTAGCCGCTGTGCTCATCTCAAGCACATCTGTATGTTGATTCAGCCATACGGTATCAGGGGTGCGGTTCAGAGGAACGATCTGGTTTGTTCTGACCGGTGTTTGTTCGTTGTTGATCGTTACGCCGCGATTGCTTACGCGCACGGCGGCAGGTCGGGCAACGCACGGGCGCATGCATAAAGCCTTTCTGGGCGTAAAATTCTTGCTCACCTGCAGTGAAAATAAACGTTGTGCCACAATCACGGCAAACGATTGGGGTATCTTCGTAACTCATATGCTTCTGTGCTCCTGAATAGACAAACAAAGCTGTAACAGGTGTTTGGATTGTGTCATACTCTCAAACACACACCTGAGATGTTCTCAGCAAAACCTCTATGCTGTATGTTGTCTTTGTAGTCTAGCATATTCTCTCTGATCTCGCAAATTTGCGTTCTCCTGTTCTGCTGCTATCGCCGAGGCGATAGAAAGGGAAAGATCATGCCAATCATTCAATGTGACATTCGTGAAGGTCGTACTCAGGAGCAGAAACAAGCGCTTGCCCGTGAAATCACACGGGTGGTGCATGAGACCATTGGCTCACCGATTGAGTATATCTATATTATTATCCGCGAGTCGCTGGTGATCACTTTGTCCATGGTGGTCAGCACTTGCCCCAGTATGGCGAGGGTGAGCTTGATACGCTGCCGGATACGACGCAGGGATGAGCGGCGCCTGGGGCTGAAGCCCCAGGCTGAAAGGGCACGACGCGCGAATGGATGGGCTACCGCACGGGCTGTGCGTGCCGGCGATTTAGCCCGACCATGTATAGTCGGGCTTCTGTGCTTACCTACGCACCATCGGCAGGAAGATTACCTCGCTACCGCGTGGCGCCACCGTCTCAAACTCGCTGGCATTCGTGTTGAAGTTCTGCGCAGTGGTCGCCACCAGGGCAAAGGGTTGCGAGCCAAATGAGCCATTGACACGCGTCGCTCGCACCACAATCTCATAATTCCCCGGTGCCGGTCCTCCAGCCGGATCGTCTCGACATTGTTGACCGTATCAGCTGTGCCCGCGCCATTGCCAAACAGGGTACTGCCACCCGGCCCGTTTACAATCAGGTCCAGGTCATTGACCAGCGTTGCCAGTGCATTTGGCTCCGCCGGCGGGTCGGTCCAGACCAGCGTAATATAGAGTCCCGTACCGCTGACGATTTGATCGGGCGTGCCGCCAGTAATCTGGAACGTGGCCGAGGCTTGCAGGCTGTTCTGGCTCACCACCATGCGATATTGCCCTGGCGCAATGGTTGATTCGGTATCCAGGTTGATCGTCACATTGCCGGCTGCGTCAGCCGTGAAGTTGCCCAGGTCCTGCCCATCGAGCACCGCGTTGACCGGGCCGGGCTGGAAGCCGCTGCCCGTAAAGGTAAAACGCGTGCCCGGCGTGCCACTGCTCGGGTTGACGGCAAGCGTCGGGTCGCCCTGGTCACCGGCTGCCGTCACGGCAAAGGTGGTGCTGGCACTATTGCCGCCGCTATCGGTGGCAATCACCTCATAGTTACCGGCGGCCATATTGGAGCTGGTTGTGAGCCGGAAACTGATCTGACCGCTGGTGTCGCTGCCTGTGGTACCCAGATTGGCACCATTGACGGTCACGGCAATAGCCGAGTCATTCGGTAAAAAGTTGCTGCCATTGATGGCAAATTCGCTCCCAGCGACACCGCTGGCTGGCGTTGTGCTGAGCGTCGGCGTGCTGCCAGCATTGATCTGCAACGAGCCTGTGCCCATGCGGTCCGTCCCAAAGCGGGTGCTCCGCAGTTCGATGGGATAGCTGCCGGGCAACGCATCACTCCCACTGTAGAGATAGGTCAGAATATCACCGCCGGCATCGGAAAAGACGGTCTGCGCAACATTATTGGGGTCATCGCATGAGCCAAGGCAGACTTGCACACTATCATAAGGTGTGTGGTTCTGGCTGTAAATCAGAAAGGCGGTACCCGGCCGGCCGGTCGGTGGGGTAGCCGTAACGGTGATATCGGGGATATCGATAGCCAGAATGATATCATCGACGAAGGCCGACATATGGGGTGACTGACCATTGCCGGTTGTATACACCACAAAGTAGCCGGTCTGACCAGCCAGCCCAGCCCGACGCACGGGGTCAAGCGGCAGCTGAAAGCGCCAGGTCGTACCGGGCGTAGCACCATCGATACCCGTGCCATAGCAGTTTTTGGTGTTGCCAATAACATCACCATCGGCATTGGTGATAGCAGTGCAGAACCAGTCATTGTTGGGATCAAGATCGCGCAGTTGATAGTCAAACTGGATATAGCTCTCAAACTGGCGATCAATGGTCGATGGAAATTTGACGGGATACCAGAGCGTATCGTTGGTTTCGGCGCCACCAAGCCAGAGCGAGTGGTTGCCGTTGATCACCAAACCGCCATCAAAACCATTGGTACGGACCGGTTGACCAAAGCTAACCCAGACAGATGACCAGATATTGGTCCAGTTCGGGTCTTCAAAACTGCCACCGCCAACAAAGTTCAGCACAAAGCTCATCAGGTCCGCTGCGCCATCGGCGGCGATGGGTGGCACCGGCGCGGTCTGCACCGGCGGTGGCGGCGGGAGGCCATCGCTGAGACTGGCGCCCTGTTTGCTGGTAGGCAGTGTGCTGTTATGGAGACGTGGCGGGTCGGCGTAGCCATCCACCGGCACAAACCAGAAGGTGCCGGGTTTGGGCAGTTGCGTGGTCGCAGTGCTGGCCGGCGGCGTCTCGCTTGCCAGCGCGATGCTCTCGGTGATTGGCGTGGCGCTTAAGGCCAACGCAGGCGCCGTGGTGCTGAGCGTGCCCAGTGCCGAGTCCACTACCTGGAGGTTATAGGTGCGTGCTTCGCCCTGGGTCAGCCCGGTGATAAAATCATCAAACAGCACATACTGGGCATTGATGGTGTTTTTCAGGTCTACGCGGCCCCAGCCGCTATCAACGTTGGGCGTCTGAAAGCCCGGTAGCTGAAATGCACCATGGATCAGCAGTGCTTTCATCAGAGCAGCACTGGGGGTGCTCACATTGCGCACTTCCTGCAGCCACTCGCGCACCAGCGCAGCCGCACCGCCGGTCAACGGTGTTGCCATTGATGTACCACCACTATAGGCATAACTCGTGTTGGGATGCAACTGCCAGAAACTACTTGCAGGTGCCTGGGCCGCGCGGTTGGAAAGAATGTAAGTGCCAGGAGCGACTACATCTGGTTTTATGCGATTGTCAGCGGTCGGCCCCCGACTGGAGAAACTCGCCATTTCATCCGGGTTATCAGCAATGCTTCCCAGTAATGGACGGTCGCTCTCAGTAGCGCCAACGGTGAGCACGTTTTTGGCAGTGCCCGGTGCGCCAATCGTACCGGCGGCTGGTCCCTCGTTCATCGCGGCAAAGAGCACCAGGTAGTCGCGGTGGTTCCAGACATAGTTATCGACAATGTTGGAAAAGATATTGTACGCCCCCTGAGCACTGGCATTGCCCCAGCTATTGCTCGAAATGCGGGCACCGTTTTCATAGCCTTTCGAGACAAACGCCCCGTTGGTACCGACGCACTGAATACCGCCACTGCCATCGGTATTCATCGCAACAAAGACCAGGCCCGCACGCGGCGCAGAACCAGCAAAAGAAGCGGCATAGTTGCTGCTGGCCGGGTCGCTGCCGGAGTCACGGCCATTGCCCAGCACCGAACCAGCGACGTGTGTGCCATGACCGTTGAGGTCGGTCCAATCGGTTTTGTTCTGACAATCAGGGCTGGCAAGATTGAGTTCACTGGGTGCAAAAGCAGCAACCAGACGCCCATCAAAGTCGGCAGCCAGGTTGCCCTGCACGCTCAAGCCCGAATCCGAGACTGACACAATCTGGCCTTCGCCAAAAAAGCCACCATTGGCCCATGTGTGTTCAACGCCCATAATCCGCCGGCCCACATCATTGGCGGTTTGCGGCATAGTATAGGGTTCAATCCAGCTGATTGCTGGTTGCTGGGCCAGCGCATCAATGGCAGATGAAGGCAGCCGAATACGGAAAAGCAGACCATGCTCGTGGCTGGCCGCACTATCAATGGTTGCGCCCAACGCTTCGAGCATAGTGGTTACCTCATCCAACGGTTCACCAGCAAAGGCCATCACCGCCAGCTCGGTCATGCCATCGGCACTGGCAAGCGCTGTACCCTGAGCCAGGGCCGGCGCGAGCTTATACGCTGGCACAAATGGCCCGACCCAGCGCACGGCTGGCATCTGGCGCAGACGCTCGATGTGTTCGGGTGGCATACGCACAATATGGGCATGGTCGGGCAGATAGCCCAGAACATCAGCTCCCAGATGTTCGAGTTGGGTCAGCCAGGCAGGCTCAACCGGCCCGTGAAACTGGACAATGTAATAGGGGCTATCGGCCTGGTTCTGGCTTATGTTGGTCGTCTGTGTAGATGTATGATCGAGAGGATCGAATGATCCCGTCTGCAAGCGAATCTGCTGTCCATCGCTGGCCGGTGGTTGGCCCTGCACCATGTCGGTGAGGAACAACAGCGGTACCAAGAGGAACAGCAGCATAATCAGCTTCTTCACAATGGTGTTCTCCTTTTGCTTGTCGGCATGGTTCAATGTTCTTCTCTATAGTACACCGTTCTATCGGTGTGAGCAAGGAGCTTTTGTGTGTCTCTTCCCAGGTTTATCATCAATGTGTGTAACAGGGGATTGATCAACAGAAGAATCAAGCAGCCAGAAAAGGTGACCGGGGATAGTGCTATCCCCGGTCACTATCGCAATTAGAGCAACTCGTTGGGTTTCGATGACGATTCGGCTATCGTCGCAACGCGTGAATCACGTGCCACCCAGGCCGCAATATTGCTTACGGCCAGCGCAGTAACGGCTGTGAGTAAGGCCATGATGCTGCCTCCACGCACCCAATCGATGGTCTGTGCATCGGGAAAAGCCATCTTGCCGGTCATCTTGCGGGCCACCTGTAAAGAACCAGCCGACATCAAAAAGGGCACCGCGCCTGCCACCATGCCACCCAGGGTCTGTGGGCCAATGCGCTGCTCAACCGTCGGGATACGTTCGCGAGCCATGCGGGTGGTGCTTTTGCCGCTGCGAAACGAGACCACCGCACTGAGCAACGAACCCAGGGCCGTAAACGAGACGACATGGACGATCATCCCCACCAGCACGGTCTTCCCATGGATACGCACCGGTTGCTTTCGTTGACCAATGAGCATGCCAACCGTAGAAAGCACATAAAACACAAATCCCCAGAAACCAGAAAACGTCAACCAGCGGGCAACATCTTCACCCGTTACCAGAGCACCATCTGCGGTATGCTTTGTTTGATCCATCACGTGTTTCCTTTCTTTCCTATGGAACCGTATGAACACCAAAAAGCCCATACGTCTCTGTCTGGGCATGATAGCATTATCATCTTCTTTTTGCGTATCAAGGCTTCATGATCAGTATACCATGGTATTGGGTGGAAAAGCAGGAGAGATGGTATCGTTTCGGATTTGACAAAGCGAAACAGAGCATGTACGATTTTATGGTCTTTGCAGGCCAATGTTGATAAGCGAACAATAGTTCTGTGTATGCCCCACTTAGATAACCAATCGCTCGCGCAGCTGATCGCGCAGCTGGCGGATGCAAACAACGACGTCGCACGAAAGGCCGGTGACGCGCTTGTAGCGGCACGTTCGTCAGTTGTACCCGGCTTACTGGCGGCTGTCGCTCCTGCTGCCATTCCCGTGCGGCGGCGTCTGATGTTCTTACTCGGTGAGATTGGGCGACGCGAAGCAGCAACAGCGCATGACATGCTCCCCATTCTATCGGCCCATCTTGATGATGCCGACTGGAAGGTACGCCGCAATGCGGCGATTGCATTGGGCAAACTGCAACACCGGCCGACGCTGCCAGCACTGAAGCAACGTTTAACTATCGAAACCGATACACAGGTACGAACATCGCTCATCTTATCGCTTGGGCAGGTAGCCCAGCCTTCAGATCAAGATGTGCTCGCCGATGTTCTCTTAACGACGGAAGCTGAAAAGATTGCTGCGCAGAAAGTTGCAGACCGGCTCGTAGCACAAAGTCAGGCTATCCCCGCAATTGATACCGAAAGCATGCTCTCACCAGCCATCAAAAGCGAGCTCTGGTGCCGCAAGGGCGTAGCTGCGCTGGTGCAACAGGAGTGTGCTGCTCATGGGATGCCGACCCAGGTGATAGCACCTGATCGCATTCGGCTAGCGCAAACCCTGTCTTTTGGTCAGATGCTGACTATTCGGACCGCGCTCTTTCCTGTGCTGGTTGTAGAACTGCCGAATGATCCGTCCTCTCCGGCTCTGCTCGGAGCGCAGTTTGCGGCGACCCATGTTGCCAGCGAAATGCGTCGCCTGACGCAAAGTGAAGCGGTATCATATCGCATGACGTTTGACAATGCTGCTCTTTCGCAGCAGACTCGGAGCCAGTGGATTGCTGAGTTTGCTAGCGCAACACACGGCTTGATCAATCGCGCCAGTGGGTATTCCTGGGAGATTATGGTGCGATCCACACCCAAAGCGCTCGTTTTTGCGGCAAGACCGGCCAGTGTGGTCGATCAACGGTTCGCCTATCGAAAAAGCATGCTACCGGCGGCACTCCATCCTACGCTCGCTGCCGCTGCCGTACAGCTTGTTCCAGGGCACGCTGATGATATTGTGGTTGATCCGTTTTGTGGCAGTGGGACGCTGCTGGCTGAAAGGGCCATGTATGCTCCGTATAAACGTCTGATCGGGTTTGATCACCATCTGGATGCGATTCAGGCTGCGCGAATCAATCTTGAAGGATTGCCCAACGTGTCGCTCCACAAGACGAGCTTCAAGGCCCTGGCAAAAAGACAAAACGTGTCGCTGATCATCACCAATCCGCCCTACGGCCAGCGCGTTGCAAACCGCAAGCATGCACGTGTGCTCCACAATGAGCTTGATAGCCTGGCAGCCATGGTATTACGCCCTGGTGGCACTCTTATTGTTTTTCGTCCACCCAACTTTCCCGATCCGGAGCAACTTACGGTCATCGAACGAAGACGGATAGACGCTGGTGGTCTGCACGTTGATCTTATTGTTGCACAAAAAAGTACCTGACTTCGACCCGTCATCCATAAACAGAATTCAAACAGTCGTTGGTTCTGCACCATGCTCAATCACAAAACGTGTGACTTCGGCAATGGCTGTCCCCGTCATAGCTCCGACAATCACATCGCTAGGATAATGTGCTCCCAGATAGATACGTGAGAAGCCAACCATAGCCGCAATAGCATACCAAAGCGTGCGCCATTCGGGGAAGTGGCGTTGCATGAGCCATGCACCCGAGAACGCTGCCGCGGAGTGACCAGAGGGAAACGAAAAGCTACCCGGACGTCGCCCACAATGACCACATCGGCCAGTTTGAGAAAGGGGCGACGCCGACGAAAATAGGCTTTGATCGGATATTCCACGCTCATCGTGGCAAACCAGAGCGGTGGTACAATCTGATTCAATGCACGACGACCGCGTTGGGGTGAAATCAGCGACATCGCGATCAAGCCGCCGATCCAGCCCAGACCACCATTCATCACCGAGGTCACACCAAACATAAACCCATCGGTGACCCGGTTATGCGGCAGCTGGTTGATCGCCCGAAAACAGACAGCATCCAGATTATGAAAGCGTTGCCAATGGGATTTGATAGAGGTATAGAACTGTCGATAGGAAGATAGCGCCTTATTGGATGGTGTTTGATCGGTGCTCATTGTGATGGGTTAAACTCCTTTCTGACAATGGTACGATTGGCTCAACTGCTAAGCGGGTGACGATGGAACGATCACACGAACGGCGGCCGGCACTACGCGAATATGCACTGGTGTCTCTTGAATAAGCTCACCATCGGCCTGTACTGGCAGCGGGCGGCGCGAGTGAATATCGATATGATGCTGCACTTTGAAGTAACGGATGTTCCGGCTGCTCTCATGATCTTGACGCAAGGTGTGCCATGCCACATTCATATAATCATAGATAGTGTGGGCTTTGACCAGACACACCACCACATGCTGGCTATCTAGATGTATATCTGGGCCATATTGGAATGGCTTGGCACCGAGTAGCCCGCTGTTGGCAACAATCACCTGAAGTGCTCGTTGACGTGTGCTATAGGTGTCTGTGACAATGGTAAAGCGCTGCGGTTGAAAGCCCATGAGCGCACGGAGGCCGCTCCAGATATAGGCAACGCGGCCAAAAAAACGTTTGGCAGTGCGGCCCGTATTGCGGATCATCAGTGCGTCCAGACCGATACCCACCTGGGTAAAGAAGAAGTGATCGTTGATATGCATAGCATCAATGCACATAATTCGGTAGTTACTGGTGAACAACGCACATGCTTGATCCAGATTCAGCGGAATATCGAGGTCCTGTGCCAGCACATTGGCCGTACCAACGGGCACAATACCCAGCGGTATCTGCGTATAGACCAGACCACTGGCAACCGCACCGACGGTGCCATCACCACCAGCTGCAACCACCATGGTGCAACCGCGATGAACAGCCTGCCGCACTAGTTCCGGAATATCCTCCTGACCCGTAGTTTCATAGTATTCGTAGGTCCACTGGAGTTGATCAAAGTGTGTTGCAAGCATCTGACGTATCTGGTCGGGCCGGGCCATCCCAGAGGCCGGGTTGATAATGGTAAACACATACTGTGGTTGCTGCTGTTCGATGTTCATGGTCGGTTTGGCTTTCTCGCATTCATTGTTTCTATCATAGCATAAAATCAGGTCGTCGTATGTTCCCATGGTTCCCCTGTGTTTGTGGTTGCAGTATGACCTGATAATGCAACACAGGAGAGTGTTTGAGCGTCATAGTGACAGCGAACAAAAAACAGAAATTCCTTGAGCAGGGAAAAAGGAGAACGAATGATGGCATCACAGACAGTTGTGAAGCGACGGCGCGGCCCTGGTTGTTTTCTTCGAATGGTGTATTTCATCTTTGTGGGCATCTGGTTTAGCAGCATCTGGGCAGCTCTCGCCTGGGTTTTGTGTCTCACGATTCTTGGCTTGCCGCTGGGCTTGTGGATGTTGAACCGCATGCCAGAGGTTGTGACGTTGCAGCTAGAACGAGAGGATTTGTTCATTGATGCAGATGGACGTCTGCATGCAAAGGATATTAAGCAGCTGCCATTCGTGCTCCGAGCAATCTACTTTGTGCTAATCGGCTGGTGGTTTAGCGCATTATGGTTGAGTGTGGCCTGGTTTTTATCGGCCAGTATCATTGGTCTGCCGTTTGCCTTCTGGATGTTTAACCGTGTGCCACTGGTGGTCACCTTGGGACGGACATAAAGAACGGTTGGAGATAGTGGGGCGGTGGGCAAACCGCCCCAAAAGGAAAAAACGCCTGGTTTATGGTACAATGACATGTTCGGGCTGTTCGGGTTGGGTTTGCTTCGCTGGCTGCTGAAACAGCAACCAGAGACCAAGCAGCACAGCCAACACCTGAATCGCAATAATCACGATGAACGTCTCGTGCAATCCCATTATTTGCGCATCTACCGGTGCTAGCGTTACATCACCCTCAAACGTGTCACCAGTTGCCAGCATTGTCCGACTCACCCATAGGGCATTCAGTACTGGAATACCTACTGTCTGGCCCAGAGTACGGCTCAGGCCCAGCATACTTGAGACAATCCCCAGTTGGTGACGCGGAGCAACCCCCAGAATAGCACTGTTGTTGGGTGACTGAAAAAACCCTAACCCAAGACCAATCGGTAGAAAGCGCACGACATAACCGACCATAGTCGTGTGAGCATCGATGGTGCTGGCAAATAAAAACCCGACTAGTAGCACAATCAGACCAATCAAGGTGATGATATTGGTATCGAAACGGTCAGATAACATTCCCGAGATGGGTGATGTAATACCCAGACCAATGGGTAATGCCGCAAGCAGCAATCCGGTGGTCAGGTCATCATGGTGCAAAATGTGCTTGAGATAAAAAGGCATCAGGTAAAGCAAGCCACCAATCAACACAAACACCAGAAAGCCATTCAGCACCCCAATACTCAAAGGCTTCACTCGGAAAAGGTCCAGGTCAATCATCGGTTGAGCGACCCGTTGTTCAACCAGCACAAAAACAACAAACCCTATCAGCGATACCCCCATCAACGCCAGCACTGCAGGTGCTGCAAAACCAACCTCCTGTCCAATCGTTAAACCGAGCAAAAGGAGTAGCAGGCTAATGCACATAATAGCAGCACCGGAGTAATCGAAGCGCTGGTTGCCATCTGGTGTTATTGATACCACAAACCGTATCACCATAAAGCTGCCAATGATGCCGATAGGAACATTAACAAAAAAGATCCAATGCCACGAAAGCGCTTGGAGAATCAGGCCACCGGCCACCGGCCCAAAGACAATCCCTATCGAAACAACAGCCCCAATGATACCCAGGGCTTTGCCTCGTTCTGCTGCCGGAAAAGATTCCGTGATGATCGCCGGGCCAATTGCCATAATCATTGCAGCCCCCACCGCCTGAACGATGCGACCAGCAATCAACCATTCGACCGATGGCGCCAACCCGCACAATGCCGAACTTGCCGTAAAAACAATAAAGCCTACCAGATAGAGTTGTTTTTTGCCTAGAATATCAGCGAGACGACCCATACTGAGCATCAAAGTAGTCAGTACAAGTAAGTAGGCCAATACCACCCATTGCACCAGCGCAAAGCTGGTGTTCAGTGCCTGTTGCAAGGTTGGTTGAGCGACATTTACAATGCTGGCATCAATAGTTGCCAGAAAGACACCCATTGAGACCGTAGCCATTGCATACCATTTGCTCTCATAGTCAATTTCTATTTGTTGCATACCACGTCCTCATGTTTATGAATACGGGTTGAAATACAGGAGCAGGGCCTGCAACATAGTGTCAGACCCTGCTACGCAATCGTCGTGATGCTTAATTATCGCGTGAAGGTTCAATCGCCACCGTAGCGGTCATACCCCAACGCAAGCGCTCATCCCATTCTTCCGGCACGACCGTGACTTTGTAGACGATGTCGCCCTGGCTATTTTTGCCAATATTCTGAATCTGCTGCACCCGACCTGGCAACTCAAGCCGGGGCAACGCGTCAAACGTAATAAACACCGGGTTGCCAATCTGCACATTGACAATGCCGAGTTCGTCAAGGTCGGTTGTTTCGATCTTCCAACGTGATGGGTCAGTCGTGGAGATATCGGCAATGGTTGCAATGACGCTACCTGCATTGACCCATTCACCCTCTTCCAGATCGATTTCCACCACAGTGCCATCAATCGGTGTGCGCAATGTCGCTTTATCGAGTTGTACCTGCGCCTGGCGCACATCGACCGAACCTTGCTCGATCATACTCTGGCGACTATCCATATCGGCCTGAATCGGGTCCGCTGTCAATTCTGTCAATTCAGCACGTGAGCGAGCCAGGTCTGCCTGAGCACTATCAACATCGGCGAGGGCGCCTTGCACATCGGCAATCGCGGCCTGAACATCAGCCTGCGAAGCGTCGAGATTGGCGCGAGCATTCTGGGCATCGGCAACATTGCGCTGGACATCTGCCTGAGAGCGCTGCACTTCTGACTGGGCGTTCTGCACATCGGCAACATTGCCTTGCAAGCCAGCCTGGGCATTCTGTATATCGGATTGAGCGCCCTGAGCATCGGCCTGGGCCCGGTCAACCTCTGCCTGAGCTGAAGCCAGTTCACCTGCTCGCCGTTCACCCTGAAGCTTGATCAGCGATGCCTCGGCTCGGGCCACCTGTGCGCGAGCAGCCGCAATTTGATCTTCATCGGCACCGCGAAGGACATCTTCCAACAGTGCCTCGGCCTCACGCAAGCGAGCTTCGGCCTCTTGCACACCACGACGCTCAGCTTCACGCGCTTCTTCGACCTTCACCCGTGACTGTGCCAGCCGTTCTTCAGCATTGCGCACTTCACGCAGGGCTCGCTCTTCACGATCCTTCAGGTCTTGCCAGATTTCCTGATCAACGCTATTAAGTTCACGCTCCTGCTCACGAATTTGCCAATAGATCTCGCTATACGCGGCCTGAGCATCCCGCAAATCATTCGCGGCTATTTCCAGGTCGGCTTCAGCCCGCGTCTTCGCCGATGAAAGCTGCGCCCGCACATTCTCCAGATTGGCACGGGCCTGATCAACATTGGCCTGGTTGGTCTTGACATCCACTTCTTCTGGGCCATCGAGCAGGTCCGCTAGTACCTCACGGGCTTCATCCAGGTCGGCCTGGGCAGCCGCAATATCACTGTTGGTCACACTGCCCTGCACCTGTTGGAACTCGCCCTGCGCCCGCGAAACAGCCGCTGCTGCACTATTGGCCTGCGCCTGTGACCGCGCAACATTGGCTTCGGCGGCGGCAACATTGGCCTGAGCTCGCGCAACGCCGGCTTCGGCGGCCGCAACACCCGACTGAGCCGCACCAACCTGAGCATCAGCCGCAGCAACACCGGCGGCTGCACCAT
>JAAURD010000361.1 GCA_012034075.1 Chloroflexaceae bacterium
CACCAGCGTTGTCGCTGTCGGTTCCGGTGTTGGCGTGGACTGCGGGATTGCCGTGGGTTCGGGGGTTGCCGTGGCCGGCAGGCTCGTGGGCGTTGGCAGCGCTTTGCAGACCGCTAGCTCTGGTCCTTGCTCACATTCGGCTTTCAAGTCCTCACACGCTTTGGTATCATCCTCTCGCAGTCCTCCAGCAAGGCTTCCAGTTCTTGCTCGCGGCAGTCTTTTTCGCCGCGTTCACAGGCCGGGTCAACCCCGGGGCCGTACAGAAAGACATCATGCAGGCCCTCATAATGCGAGACAATCTCGTCGCTGTACAGGGTCTCACCAGTGGTATCCCACACATTGCGCTCGACCAGCACAGACAGGCTGGGTGTGCCATAGGCAATCTGGCGCACTTCACGCTTGGGCAAGTCTTCATCGTAACGCCAGATTGACTCGGCTGGCTTGCTGCCATAGGTCATAGCAGCATCACTGATCAAGACAGTACGACCATCATCATAGCCCCACAGCGCAATGGTGAAATAGCCATCATCGGTAATCTGGCTGGCAATGGAAATCGGCCCGTCGGTATCGTTGTACCAGATCAGGTCAAGGTTGGGCGTAAAAACTGCCGAGTCAAGGCCAGGACTGTCGCTAAATTCATCCAGGGCCAGCGTATGGGGATGTCGTTCGATAATCTTGAGACCAGCTTCGAGGGCGGCGCGGTAGAGGATGGTGGAAACATGGCAGATGCCACCGCCGACCACTTCGGCAATCTCGCCGTTGATAATAGCCCCGCCGCTGGCATACCCGGCCTCCACAGAGACTTCGCCCACTTCTGCCAGAAAGGACATGGCCTGTTGCGGCGGAATCACCACGCCATCGAGTTGGCTGGCCGCAATCCGCACATTGTGGGCACTGCTGGAGTATGCCCCAACAAAAGCCGAAGCGATGCTGAGTTGCCGAATCGGGGCAACCGGCTCGAACAGAACGGGATGGCTAATCTGGCGTGTTGCATACTCACCCCCGATCAAGCCGATGCGGATTTCGGCAGCACGCTCACCGTTGGGCAGCAGATATTCGAGACGGGCCTGTTCAAAATATTGGACCATGGCAGGATGGGCTTGTTGTCCATCATCAATTGTGGTCAGAAACGCCTCACTGATCGGGTTACCAAAGACATGCTCACCCTGATGTTCGCTCCAGAAATCGGCAAAGAGCGCACTGATGGTATGCCCGGTCTCTTCCACATACTGGCGACGGTCGCCCTGCCGTGCTTCACGGACTGCCAGTGCCGTTGGCGGCACCTGGGTTTCGGCTAACATCTGCCCAATAGGCGTCAGCTGAATCGCATCGCTCTGGTCTTCAGGCAAGGCAAAACGCGCACGCTCAAAATATTGCACCCTGGCGCCTCGCTCATAGAGCACCTCGGTCAATGGCAAGCCAAAGAGAGGCAACCCACCATGGGCTTCATAAAAGGCCAGAAACGGACCCCAGACATTATGGCCTGTCTGTTCAAAGTAGCGTGATGGCGGCACAAAGAGCCGGTAGGGATTCTGTTCGGTTGGCAGCATCCGCGTTAACGCATAGCCCATCGGAATGTCGAGCCGGAGCAAACTGCTGACCGGTTGGGTTGCGGTTACGATATCGGTCTGTTTTGCGGTACGCACACGTTGCAACGTCTGAGTCATTGGGGAACTGGTCGATATGTTCACTGGTGCCGTCAAAAGATATTGATCTGGACCGGTTTTCGCATTGACGGGCAAGGGGGGGGTCTGATGTTGAATTATATACGTGGATATAATATCAAACAGACTGAACCATAACACCAGAGCAAAAACAAGCGAGATGATAGCCTTCATGCAATGATACTTCCTGACATGCTCTTTCCTCTGTGCAGATCAGGCTGTTGGTACTTGGTAGCTGGCCGCCACGATTACACAGCACTGACTGCCTTCTGTATCTTACCATATCTTTTACTGAAAACGTGTGGATGCTTGTACATTTACTCAACAACCGCGATCAACTGACCAGCCTCAATCCGGATATCGCGGATCGTGTGCGCCTGCGCCAGTAAATGCTGGTTGAGTTGCGGTTCAAGGCGATTCACCAGTTCATCGACCGCGATCATTGCGCTCAAAGGCCCATCCAACCGGGGGTTCACCAGCCGGATTTGCCCTGCCTCCACCGTTACACCCGTCGTCAGTTGCGATTGCATGCCCATAGCCGACAGATTCGCCTGAATAGCACCGGGCACAAACTGCACCGTGACCGCTTCTAACGGTTCAAACTGACTGGGGTTGGCGGCAATATAGGTATTGATATCGGCATCGGTGAGCGTGATCACGCCGGCGGGCAACTCTCCGATAGCCGCTGGTAAGGACTGCCCAATCTGCGACTCGATTTGCTGTTGCAGACCGCTCTCACGGCTTACCTGCTGACCAATCTGATCGAGGATATCGCGTGGCAGAAACAGGGCAGTCAGCACACCAGCGGTGATAAGTAAAAGTACCGTGACAAAGAGACAACCATTGCAGCCGTTCCGTCGTTTTCGGCGTACAGGTGGGGTATAGGGTTGATGCGCGGTTTGTGAACGAGCGGCGCGTCGGCTCATACACGATCCTGGTTTTTTCGCTTTGTTTCAGTGATCATGTCACTCAATTCTATTGTATCATAGATATATCGTAAAGAGCATCATTTCTCTGATGAAGAAACAGAAAGGGAGATTGCAATGCCTGCATGGCAACAATGGCAAAAATGGAATGTTGGCGGTATTGTTGCGGATACCCCGGCGGCGGCAGCATTTTCGGCCAATAACATCAACTGTTTTGTACGTGGAATGGACAATAACGTGCTGATGAACTGGTGGAATGGCTATGGCTTCAATTCGAGCCGCTGGGTCAGCATGGATTTTCAAACCCGTATGCCTCCGGCTACAGTCATTCGTGGTGGTCGTGCGATTCATCTGGCAGCGGTGGGCATGAACAATCAGCTCTATCAGCGCTACCTTGATCGCTGGATGCCCAACTGGAGTGCCTGGGAGAACCGTGGTGGGCAGTTCAGTTCTGGGCCGACGTTGGCTTCGTGGAATGGTGGCCGGCTAGATCTCTTTGGTCCGGGGTATGTACCGCACGATGGAGCATCTCTG
>JAAURD010000362.1 GCA_012034075.1 Chloroflexaceae bacterium
CTGGTCCATCGCTTTCTCCGCAGCGAGACTGCCCCCGGTAATCGTGCGTGCTGCTGCTGCACGGTTGCTGGGGCCAGGCCGGCCCTCCCGACGCACTGCTCGATCTCTGCCAGTTCACGGCACCAGAACACCCCTTGCTGTTGCGTCTGGCCGCCACCGAGGCCATTACCGAAGCCATTATTAAACCCCAGATGGCATCCGATGAAACGGCCTGCGTTCATATTCAAACCACACTGCTCGCCTTCATCGATGAACCAGCCCTGCACCACGAACTCGTCCTGCTCGCGTTCCAAGGTCTCGGCTCCATCGGTAATGAGGCGGTCGCCAGCGCACTCTGTGATCTGCTGATGCCACCCACTGGTCAGCCCGACCTCCACACACGCCTGGCAGCAGCCTGGCAAGATGCCGCGCCCCCCCTGATCGAAACCCCGGTAAACGAGTGGCCGCTGCTTGACCTGCCCGATGATATCCGTATCAGCTTGCTGCACCTGCTACCGAAGGCAAACCAGCGCCGAACAACCCAGTAGCTTCACCGAACTCATCGACCAGCAGGTACACCGCTGGGTGATCGCCTGTGCCAACGCCGTCACCCAGATCGCACTCCGCTGTTCCACGGACATACGCACCCACATCGAACTGACGTTCTGTATGGCTATCACTCCTGCTGCCAACGATGAGCAGAAGCGCCATCTCCTTGCCTGCCTGGCCCAGGTCAGCCAAAGCCGTGGCCGTGAGCACATGTTCAGCATGCTCACCAACCGCCGTCTTGATCTCACCTTGCACTGGCTGATCATCGATCAGCTGGGCCGTGATCCCGAGGCCCTGCCCACGCTCTTGCGCTGGCTCGACCAGGAAAACTGCGATTCGTTTACCATGAGTAAAATGGTCGATGTCATTGCCAATCACCACCCGCTCAACCCGGACCTGTTGCATCGCGCGGTCTCTACCATGCGCCAGTTTGCCGAGCAACCCGATGGCAATCGCTATCTGCGCACACGGGCGATTTATGCCCTGGGCACCTTGTACGACCCATCGGCACAGGCAACCCTGTTTCATCTGCTCGTCAATCCCAATGAGTTGCCCGCATTACGTGGCGCCGCCGCCGATGCCTTGCCCAGCAACCTGGGCGTTGAAATGTGCCGCTGGTTGCGCAGCGTCTTGAGCCGTCAGCGCCAACCGCCCGAACTCGTCGTTGGCGTGTTGCACGCATTGGGCCGCGCCCACGACCGCGATGCCGCACCGCTCATCTTGCGCTATGCCCAGAGCGACCAGGCAACCGTCGCAACCGCCGCCCTGCATGCTCTGATAGAGGTTGGCGATACCAGTATGTTGCCCACGCTCGTCGCTATCTCGCAGCAGCATACCAGTGAGCAGCATGTGCGGGTGCAGGCAGTCCGCGCATTGCTGCATCTGGGCGGCGCCGAGTATCTCATCTTTCTGCGTTCGTATCTGGAGAGCAGCGAACCATCATTGCAACTGCAAGCCATGGAGGTATTACATACCTACCAGCCGCACAGTGAGCGCTTTGCCCAGATCGCAACCCAAGCCGATGCCCCTCTGGCCCTGCGCCTGCGAGCGACGGAACTGGTGCTGGAACAACCCGACGGTCTGACCCTGCTCAGCCAGATGTTGCTCGATCCCACCAGCGACCCACAACTCCCGGTCTCCACGGCCAGCCTGTTGGCGAAAGCGACCCGGACTGTCGCCTCTCCAGTGCCCAGTGACGTCATTGATAGCCTGACCCGCTGTGCCCTGGAATCCACGACGGCGCCATGGTTGCGCCGTCATACCATCGCTGCACTGCTTGCATGTGCAGCCGGGATGGACAGGGGGCCAACTGTCCATCCCGCCATCCGCTCCATTCAAACGAGCCTGGGTCGTCTGATCGAAGCTGCCGAGCACGATGAAGCCAGCCGTCTCTGGGCCATGCAAGCCTTGCTCTCCATGGTCACCTATCAGCCCATCCTACACGATGGTGATCACATAGCGGCACCGCAAGAAGAAGCGATCATGGTAATCGATGAGCCATAACCCACGACAGGTATGGCTTTCCTGGTGATAGAGGAACATATGACAATTCGCGTTATGGTAGTCGATGATGAAATGGTAATCTGTCAGCTGCTCAGTTATCAACTCGGCGGCGCAGGCTATGAAGTCAGCTGGGTCAACAGCGGTCGTGAAGCGATGAAACACTTGCTCATCGATCAGCCTGACCTCGTCCTGCTCGATGTTGTGATGCCCGATATGAGTGGCTGGGACGTCTGCCGCCAGATTCGCAATGCATCAGCCGTGCCGATTATTATGCTTACCGGCAAGTGCGCCGATGAAGACGTTATCGCCGGCCTCTCCGCCGGCGCCGATGACTATATTACCAAGCCGTTTAAACTGCCCGAACTGCTCGCACGCATCGAAGCGGTCTTGCGCCGTACCCTGAACAAGCGCCCGACAGCATCACACCACAAGGGCTCATCACGCGAACAGGCCATCCCCTATGCCCGTAACCCCACTGCCCTGCATCCATCCCAATGGCTCCCTACGCCGGCCCTCCCGCCAGCAGCGCTCTTGCCCACCATACCCTCTACCGCACCAGCGGCAACCCTACCGACCGCCATCCCCATGCCGTTCCCAGAAGCAGAGAACGATAACCCAATGGCCCCCTTGCCGCCGGCCCAACCAGCCGCTCCCACGACGGGCAAAAGCAATCTCGGCCATATGTTGCTCGCTGCGCGGCACCAGCGCGGCCTCACCCTCTATCAAGCAGAGCATGCATGCGGTATCCGTTGGGAATTTCTCCAAGCCTTGGAGCGTGAACAGTTTGGCTATATCCCCCGCGAGGAACTGCGGTCGGCGCTGAAAGCCTACGCTGCCTTGTTGGGCATCGACCTTCAGAAGGTGCTGCCAGCCGCCAGAACACCGGCTGCTTCAAGCACACCCCAGCGCCAAACCCATGACTTGAACCTCGTGCTGCTGCTGCTCATCGCGATTGCGGCGGCGGTGATTGTGGTCTTGCTGCTGATATAGTGGTGCAACTGCTTTGATTTGATGCGTTCAGAGTGGAGGTCAGGCTGGCATTACAGGCCGGTCCTGCTTGTAGGGTCGCAGCGCGCTGCGCCCTACAACGAGG
>JAAURD010000363.1 GCA_012034075.1 Chloroflexaceae bacterium
CAACGTTACGCCACAGGAAGCCGGCAGCTACACCTTCCAGGCTGGTCGTGAGCGATGGACTGATACCAAATGCGGTTAACCGATAGGAGACGTAGATGTGGTTTGTAGCCTAGCGGCGCTGTAGGAGCCCCGCGCTGCGCCCCTACAAAGCAGGCGATCCGTGTTCGATCAAAGCGCATACCAGTGATCACCCGAATTTGGTATGACCCAGAGCGTAGCTGATACGGTCAACATTTATGTGGTGCAACAGCAGCCTGATGAACGACGGTGCTATCTGCCGTTAATTCATCGCTAAATACCACTGGTTCTCATTCAAGCCAGGACTCTCGCTTATCATGTATCCATGGTATCGGTTTTATCGGTGGTTCATCTTTATCAGTGGCTCATCAGCGCAGCTAGGGGGCATTCATAACCACAGATAGCACCGATACCATGTTCGTTATCGATACGATTTCTTTGCTGACATCTCCAACGTCGGATTGGGATGAACAGTGACATCGCCAGATTCGCTTGACGCTAGCGTATGAGGGTGGTATGATTCTTCTATCAACAATATTGAATAGGATGTATCAACATCATGCGTATTTCGAGTAAGGGCGAATATGGTTTGCGAGCACTCTTTGATCTCGCACAACATTACGGTGAAGGCCCAATTCAGAGCGAACACATCGCCTGTCGTCAGGGTATCCCGGTTAACTATCTCAATCAGATGCTTGTGACCCTGCGGCGAGCTGGCTTGATCGATAGCTTGCGTGGCCCCCAGGGTGGTCATATGCTCACTCGGTCGCCGGATCAGATCACGCTCATGGAGGCGCTATCTGCGCTTGAAGGGCCGCTCATTGCCAACGACACGGCTCGTGATGATCTGGTGCCGACCCAGCCCGATGACAGCGTGATGATTCGTGAAATCTGGGATGCTTTACGCCATAACATTGCAACATTCCTGCAGAATATCACACTTGAAGACCTATGCCAGCGCAAGCGCCAGCGTGCCGGCAACATTATGTACTACATCTAATGCCACTGGCCTGCTCACACTATCATCGCCAGAGATTGCTGATCCGCCACGCAATCGTGTGACTGATGTGTTTATGGGTAGACCCGAACAGCAGAGCATGCTATAATGGTAGTATGCCACCGAACGCTGGACGGCAGCAACGAGCACGCTGACCGTTCCACCATGGGAATGCTTGCGCAAGCCCGCAGGAGAGAGAATGCGCCTGCTCTTTGCGGCTGACCTGCATGGGTATTACGCCGCCTATGAGAACCTGTTAAATCTGGCTGTAACACATGAGGTGCAGGCCATCATTGTCGGTGGTGATCTGTTGCCGCATACCATCCGGATTGATAGCGCGGTCGAGAGTCAGCGAGCCTTTCTGAACGAGTCATTACGTCCCTTGCTCGCTTCATTTCATCAGGCTCACCCCGACAAAGCTGTCTATCTGTTGCCAGGGAATGATGATTGGGCCGCTGCGATTGCTGGTTTAGATGAACTCGAACGCATGGGATTGGCCTATCGGTTGCACCAGCGAACCGTTGCCCTGGCCGATAATCTGTGGCTCACTGGCTATGCCTGTGTGCCTATCACGCCGTTTAGCATTAAAGACTATGAGCGCTACGACGGCATTGGTGATGTGCCGGCCTACAGCTTTGCCATGGCCTACACCAGTACCAGCGGGCAGCCCCAACGCACATCGCTGGCAGCGTTGTTACGCCAGTCCTCAATAGCAGATGATTTGCAGCGTCTGGTTACGCAGAGCGACCCGGCCCGCACGATATATATCTGTCATACACCGCCGTATGATACCGACCTGGACCTCAACCAACGAAAGCGCCATCGTGGCAGCCAGGCCCTGCGCCGCTTTATTGAGCAGCATCAACCCCTGCTCACCATGCACGGGCATATTCATGAATCACCCGACGTGAGTCAGTCGTATGCCCAGCGCATTGGTGCAACCTGGTCGATCAACGCGGGCCAAAATGATCATCGCTCCCATGCGGTGGTGCTGGATACCGCTGATATTGGCGCTACCCTGTGGCATACGGTTTATGGCAAGAGGCTATCCCCATAGTTTCTTAATAGGCAGAAAAGAGAGCGCTTGTTTATGTTTAACACCATCGAGACGGTTCATGACGCACTCTGTGCGCAGCACTATATTCCAAGTGATGAGATTGCGACGACCATGTTCCTGGCCGACCGGCTGGGCAAGCCCTTGCTCACCGAGGGGCCGGCTGGCGTGGCAAAACCGAACTGGCGAAAGCCTGGTCTGGTGCGACCGGCTATGAGCTTATCCGTCTGCAATGTTATGAAGGACTGGACGAAACCAAAGCCCTGTATGAGTGGGAATATGCCAAGCAATTGCTCTATACCCAGTTGCTGCGCGATAAACTCTCCGATTTGCTGAGCGCCGCGGCAACCCTGCGGGAGGCCGCCGACCGGCTGGCGAGCGAAGAGGATGTTTTCTTCTCCGAACGGTTTCTGTTGCCCCGACCCTTGTTGCGGGCGATTACCAGCGAGCAACCGGTGGTGCTTCTGATCGATGAGATTGATCGCGCCGATGCCGAGTTTGAGGCGTTTTTGCTTGAGGTGCTCAGCGACTTTCAGGTGAGCGTGCCGGAACTTGGCACATTGCAGGCGCGTCACCGCCCTGCTGTGGTGCTGACCAGCAATAACACACGTGAGTTGAGCGAAGCCCTCAAGCGGCGCTGTCTGTATATACATATTGGCTATCCGGATCTGGAGACTGAGTTGAACATTGTGCAGCTCAAAGTCCCCGGCCTGCCGCGCAAACTGGCGCAGCAGACGGTTGAGTTTGTGCAGCATCTGCGTCAGCTCGATCTCAAAAAGCTGCCCAGCGTCAGCGAGACGCTCGACTGGGCACGTGCGCTGGTTGAGCTGAATGCTGCCAGTCTGGACCGCCAGACGATTAACAACACGCTCAGTGTGCTGCTCAAATATGAGAGTGATTTGCAACGCGCCCGCCGTGCGATGCAGCCGACTGGTCGCAGCCGTAGCGAGTTGCTGAGTAGGCCGATGGCAATCAGCCTGCAAGAACAGACGATTGTCGAGACCGATAGTCAGCTGATTGTGCGCTACCGTCCCTGGACGGTCT
>JAAURD010000364.1 GCA_012034075.1 Chloroflexaceae bacterium
GTGCGGCTACAAGCCGCACCTACCGTGTTATACCAAATTCGGGTGATCACTGGTATGCGCTTTGATCGAACACGGATCGCCTGCTTTGTAGGGCGCAGCGCGGGTCCCCTTACGCCGCTAGGCTACAAACCACATCTACGTCTCCTATCGCTTCACCGCATTTGGTATAAGATCGTAGGCGCGGCTTGCAGCCGCTGCTCCGAGTCACCACAAAAGATATCTCCATACCGAGAACCTCTGATCTCGGACGGAGGTGCTTGCTTGCAGCTGGTACGTGCGGCTGCAAGCCGCACCTCCGTCGGATGCGTGCGGTCGTTCCGACCGCCTTACGGCTGAAAACCGAACCTATGTCTCTATCGATGAACGCCATTTGGTATGCCTGCTTGCAGCTGGTGCTTGTAGCCTGCCGGCTTTGGAGGGTTGCAGTGTGCTGCGACCCTCCAAAGCCGGCACGTGCGTCATAGCAAGCTGGTTCAACCACTAATTCGTCGGTTCAAGTGCCACTTCCAGGATCCCTACATCGAGTATCTCGCCGGATGCAGGTTCCCAGATACGTGCATGCTCCGGATTATCTGTTTCAACAATCGTTTCATTCTTCCCATACGGATCACCAACCATCAGCGTCCACTCACCGGGTTCAATGTTCTCAAACGCAAAAAAGCCCTGTTCATTGGTACGTGCAACCGAGTCTGTCTCATCATACACCACTACAGCCCCTTCATCTTTGCGTACCACTTCACCCCGCCAGACGAATGTGTTCACGAGCGGTTGTCCGTTGGTCGTTGACAACACCTGTCCAACAATCGATGTCTTACCGTTCTCCGGTGTCGCAATCGACGGAGCCTCGGTTGACACACTCGTCTGCGCATCAGTACTTGTGTTCGGTACTGCCGCTGGCTGGGTGCCCGAAGCACCACAGGCGGACAGAACCAACATCAGAATCAAGAGCCATGTTCCATATAATTCCTGTTTCATACCTATACCTCTTTAGGAGTAGTAACTGGCATACACATCATCAGGATGCCGCTTTCTTTCATAGTAGCGTACTCTGTCAGTGTTGGCAATACTCCCAATGGACAACTCGTTATTCACATCACTTAACCCGAAGGAGGTATTGTCATGTTCTGTTCAGCCCGATACAATAGCACACGTAGCTGGTTCAATCTGTGGTAACCAGCGTCGCTGCTCTATCAGCAGCCTGACAATTGGCAAAAATCGTTTGTATTTTGTGTACCGTTATGAAAAGGAGGATTGTGAGCAATGAAACGAATCATCGCAACCGTTGTTGCCCTTGCTGTCCTGGTACTCGCCGGTCTGCCACTCGGCACCGTCAGCGCCCAGGTCACCGGTTTTAGTTCAACCTACATTACGTCCATCACGTTCCAGAACATTAGCACCGTTGCTACGACTGTCAACTTTGAATTTTACGATCAGGAAAGTGGCACTGCCATTCCTCATCAGGAAGATCTCTCTGGTAGCGCCAGTAAATCACTCTTTGTTGGTTCACTCACCAATGTGACTGAAGGCTTCCAGGGTTCGGCTGTGATGTCCGCTGATCAGCAGGTTATCGCCACCATGGTGCAGATTGGCGAAGGCGATCAGGGTCTGCTCAACCGCCCGCTCTCCAATGGCTTCACCGCTGGTGCCAGCAATGTCCTTATTGCCACCGTGCTGAAGAACACTTTTAACCAGACCACCGTCTTCTCGGTGCAGAACGTTGGTGACAGCCCTGCCAGTGGCACCGTTTCGTTCTTCGCTGTTGGCGAATCTGCTGCTGCCCATACCGAACCTATTACCAACCTGCCAGCGGGTGCCGCTCAGTACTTTGATGCCAGTGAAATTAGCGAACTTGGCGATAGCTTCAATGGTTCGGCAACTGTTGCGATGGATAGCGGTGCTGTCGTCGTTGCTGCTGCACTCGAGCTTGGTACTGGCGGTGACAACACCCTGTATACCACCAGCTTTGAAGGTATTGTTCAGGGTGGTCAGCCCCTGTTTATGCCATCGGCCCTCTGCAATGGCTTTGGCCAGGAACAGACCACCTTCTACGCAGTGCAGAACAACACCGGTAGCGCGGCCGATATTACCGTTACCTATACCAACGCTGCTGATGGCGCTGAATTCAGTGAAACCATCACTGGTGTTGCCAATGGTGGGAAAGCCAGTTTCAACACCTGCAATGCAAGCGATGGTTCTCAGACCATTGATGAAGCCTATCCAACCAGCCCAGGCTTCAGCGGTTCAGCCCAGATTGAAGCGAGCGTTGATGGCGAACTGGTTGCCATTGGGAAAGTGGCCCAGCCCGGCTATGTTCCCATTGGTATTCGTATCGGTGGTCTGAGCACCACCTTCCTGGGTGAAACCACTGGTGCTTCGGTTCTGTATGGCCCGTATGCTCGCTGGGCTACTGATGCCAACTACGACGGTGGTAGCCGCACCGAAGGTCAGCGTGCCTTTATCGCTATTCAGAACGTCGGCAGTGCTCCGGTTGATTCCATCACGGTTGAGTATCTCGATCCCGATGGCAACGTTCAGGGTGATGCACATGTCATCGCTGGTCCTATCGCCGTCGGTGCCAAAGTGAACTCAAACCCCAGCGAATCGGGTCTGGCCGAGTTCGGCTATCCGAACTCAAACCCCAGTGGCGGTTTCGGTGGTGGTGTGCGCATCACTGGCCCAGATGGCAGCCAGTTGATTGCTACCATTCGTATTGCCAGCCGTGACCTGGCAACTGGTAAACTGGTCGGTGAAGACTACAATGGTGTTGCTGGTCAGTAAAAACTCGTTGTAACACCTGTTCAGGCAAGATAGAGCAACCGACCGGGTTCGGACCACCGAACCCGGTCGGTTTTTTGCGCTTTGCCTACCAGTGTGCTGGCAGTGGCATCGTCTACTCTTCATCTCCAATGTTGGGTATGATACCAAATGGATACCAAATGGCGTTTATCAATATGAGACGTAGGTCGGACGCGGGGCGTGTGAATCGTAGGTGCGGCTTGCAGCCGCACAGCGCTCGGCGACGACCGCACGCAGGTCGGACGCGGGTCGCGAGCTTCGTTGGTGTGAATCGTAGGTGCGGCTGTAGGGGCGTCAGCGTGCTGCGCCCAACGGC
>JAAURD010000365.1 GCA_012034075.1 Chloroflexaceae bacterium
GACTCCCTCCGCCTGGACCTGCCGGAAGTAACCCACCTCGACGACGCCAAGCGCCTCCGCAGGATGACGACTCGCAGAGTCGCGCGCGACCACCCACGCACCCAGGCCGAGTGCGTACACGGTCTCCGTTGCCGCAGGACCCAGCGTCACGATCCTCCCCTCGAAGGCCGCCGCCGTCATCGCCACCCCGACCGCTGCGGAAGCCGCCACCGCACGCAGCACCCGGCCCACGCTCCTCCCCCCGCCTCTCCAGCACGACAGCGTCACGGCACCACCCCCCCGGGGCGCTGACCGGCAACGCTCCACTTCTCCGGTAGGGCAAGCGCCGCCGGTGCCTCCAGGCTCACATGGCCATCGAGCCAGGCCGCCACCGCACGGCCCGCGTGGCGAAAATGCACATAGCCGCTCGCCGACGGCCATGCCGCCCACGATGCCAGCGCCTACACCCTCGCACTCCAGCTGATTCGCGCCGCCATGGTGGAGCAGCACCAGCAGCAGCCAGCCGCACCGCTGCTGCCCGATGTGCCCGATGTCTGGTTGGCCGAAGCTAGCCGGCTGCTGCCAGAGATCCTGATCAAACGCCCCGACCTCAGCCCACCGCCAAATTTGCCGCCCGATCAGGCTCGCGTACGCCTGTTTGAAGCGCTGAGCCGCCTGATGCTGGCGCTGGTGCGGGCCAGCGGCGCTGCCATCATCGTGCTCGATGACCTGGGCCAGGCTGACCCGGCCTCGCTGGCCTGGCTGGATAATCTGCTGACGCAAGTGGGGCGCTTGCCCCTGGGCATTGCCGTCGCCTACCGCCGCAGCGATGACTCGGCGGCGTTGGCCCGCTGGCTCAATGAGTTGGCTCGCCTGGGGTTGCAGCGTGAGATTCCCCTGACACCGCTGGATGATGTCACCATCGCCGATCTCTTGCGCCAGGTGGGCCTACCGGGTGCGGTCACTGGTTCACTGGCCCAACGACTGTGGAACGAGACCGGCGGCAATCCCTTTTTTGTGCTAGAAACCGTCCGCACCTTGCAAGAGCAACAGACCGACCTGACCCGTGTGCTGAACGAACCGCTCCCCCGCCCCGCCAGTGTCCAGGATGTGATGCGGGCACGCATGCAGCTGCTGGATGAACCGACCCGCCATGTCTTGCACGCATGTGCTGTTACAGGCCGCTCGTTCGATGCTGATCTGGTCCAGGTTGTCAGTGGCTATGGCGATCATGAGACCCTGCATGCACTCGACCTGCTGCTGAGTCGCGAGTTTTTGCAACCCGATGGCCCTGACTATCGCTTTGCCCATGACCACGTGGCCGAAGCGGCCTATACCCTTGGTGGCAGCGCGACCCGCCGACGTTATCACCAGCGTGCGGCGACCGTGCTGCACCGCCGGTTGAGCGGCCAGGACGCCGACCCGACCCTGCCCTCCACGCTGGCGATGCACTATGAACGCTCCGGTCAATCGCACGAGGCGGCATCCTGCTGGCTGCTGGCGGGGCAACGCGCCTGGTCGCTGTTTGCCGCCGAAGAGGCATTGCACTGCTTTGCATCGGGCCTGAACTGCGCCAGCGATGGAGCATTGCGCTTTGATCTGCTCGCCGGTCAGGAAGAGGTGTTGCACTATGCCGGCCACCGTGATGAGCAGCAGCAGTGCATTGCCACATTAGAACAGATGATGAGGGACGATTTGCCCCACCAGCGCAGCACCGTGATGTATCGACGCGGGCGTCTGGCGGTGGCCCTCAACCAGTGGGCTGCAGCCGAAATAGCCCTGCGCCAGTCGCTTGCTGCCGCTCAAGCGCACGACCCGGCCACCGAGACGACCCGTTGTCTGCTGGCAACCACCTTGCTCCAGCAGCAGCGCCGTACACCAGCCCGCCAGGTCGCTGAGACCGCCCGCCAACAGGCGGCACAGCGCGGTGATGCGGTGGCTCAGGCAACATGCCTGCTCACTCTGGCTGATATTGCCCGCAGCGCCGAGGACCTTGCCCTCAGCGAGCAATACCTCCAGCAGGCCATCGAACAGGCCCACGCCGCCACCGATCAGGTGACCCAGGCGCGTTTGCTGATTAACCTTAGCACGATTGCCTTTCAACATGGCCGCTTTAGCGAGGCGCTGCACTACGCCCAGGATGCCGTGCGTCTGCATCAGGCCCAGGCCAACCGCGAAGGCGAGGCCGAGGCGCATACGCTGGTAGCCATGGCCCTCGCCCGTTTGCAAACGCTATCGTGAGTCCCTGGATGCCTATGCCCTGGCACGTCAACGGTATGGAGCCATTCGGCACACCCAGGGCCTGGCTCGCGCCACTGTCAATGCCGCCGTGCTCGCTGGCCGCTCTGGCGAATTGGACCAGAGCCTGGCGCTCAGCCAGGAAGCCTATACCCTCTTCGAGGCGATTGGGGATGTACGCGGCATGTGTGTGGCCGCCAGCAATATGGGCGTTGTCTTGCTCTGCCAGGGCGCCAGCGAGTCGGCGGCTACCTGGTTGCAGCAGTCCCTCGACTCTGCCCTGGCGCTTGATTTGCCCATGCAGCAAGCCGCCGCGCTGGTCAATCTGGGCGCTGCTCTGCTCCAGCAGGGCCAGGTGGACGACGCGCAGGCGCTGCTCACTCGCGCCCTGGCTATCCGCGACCCGCTCGAGTATGTGGATGGCTGTGTCAATCTCGCCTATCTCGCCCTGGCCTCTGTCCGCGCCGGCCACCACCAGCAAGCCGACCAGCTGAGTGCGCAGGCACTGCTGGCCCTGGAAGAGCAACAGCAGAGCGGCGTCGAACACCCGCAACAGGTCGTGTTTGCCCGTGCCCAGATTCTCCACGCGCTGGGCCGCGAAGCCGAAGCCCAGGCCATGCTCCAACAAGCCCACCAGTGTTTACAGCGCATGGTTGCGGCCCTGCCCACCCCGCAAGAACAACAGCACTACCTGAGCGCTTTTCGCTTTAACCAGCAGCTCCTGCTAGCGCTGCACCAGGGCCTCTGGCCCGACCCTCCCCAGCTGATGTAACGCTCCTGCCTTAACCCCTCACCCCCCCCTTTCAAGGGTAGGTTTTTTTGACAGATCGCTTTCTGATGCGGTATGAGACGCAAATGGCGTTCCCATCGGAGAGCTTATATCCTGATTTGTA
>JAAURD010000366.1 GCA_012034075.1 Chloroflexaceae bacterium
AAACCGTGCGAGAAATTTGGCGCACGCTACGACCTGAAGGACACCAAAACCACGGTCGAGCTCGGCGCAGAGGCAATCACCATCAACACCGACAGCGATTTTACGCTAGATGCAGTGCATACCATTCTGCAAACCAAGGCCGCCAAGCGCCAGCTGTCGCTGAAGATTTTTGACTATGGCAAGGTGGAGTCGGCCAGCGGCAACCGCGTCCGCCAAGAAATCAAGCTGCAAAAAGGAATTAGCTCCGAGCTTGCCAAGCAGATTTCCAAGCTGATCCGCGACGAATTTAAGAAAGTACAGCCCTCGATTCAGGGCGATGCGGTACATGGCCCGTGCGATGCGCATTTCTGGCTCAATCCGAACAACGTTATGATATGGGCGGACAATATCGCTGCGGCGCTGGCGGAGATTGATCCTGATAATGCCGATTTCTACCGTGCCAATGCTGCGACTTACAAGGAACAGTTGCGTGTGCTGGATGCAGAAGTTGAGGCAATCCTTGAAGTCATCCCATTGGAGAACCGCCGTCTGGTGACCAATCACGACTTCCTCGGCTACTTTGCCCGGCGCTATGGCTTTGAGATTGTCGGTGTCGTGCTGCCGGGCGGCTCCACGCTGGCCGAGCCGAGTTCGCGTGATCTAGCGGAACTGATCGAAATCATAGAACGTGAAGGCATACAGACCATTATCGTCGAAGCCTCCAATGTGAATCGTATTTCGGATACATTGGCTGAACAGGTGGGCATTGAGACCATCCTGCTCTACAGTGACTCACTGAGCGATGCCGATGGCCCAACGCCGACCTACATCGACTACATGCGGTACAACGCGCAGGCGATTGCTGCTGTTCTAGGCGAAACACCGTAAGTATCCCAATCAATCGCTCTACACCAGCTTTTGACCCTTGAGCGAATCCGCTAGAATGGGAGGGTATATTCTGACGAGAACAGGCCACCTTCCTATGACATCCATACCGGAACAACGGCGTGAACAAATATTGACCTGGTTGAAAGACGATCAACTGCTGCGGATTGATGAGCTTGCCCAGCGCCTGGACGTTTCGCACATGACAGTGCATCGTGATCTGGACGCCCTGGCAGAAATGGGTCTGGTAGAGAAGGTGCATGGTGCCGTGCGGTTGCCTGACCCGCACAAGGTCACAACGGATACCTGTCACTTATGCGAAATGCCAGTGAAACCGCGTTTGCAGTTCGTCATTACGACCCAGTCGGGACAAACACTCCGGGCGTGCTGCCCCCACTGTGGAATCATGCTGCTTGCTTTGCAGTCGGATGTGGCGATGGCGCTGCTGCGTGACTTCATTTATGGCAGGATTGTGAATGTACGTCAGGCCTATTTCGTCGTTGAGTGTCGCGTGGCATTGTGCTGCGAACCGAGCGTGATTGCATTTGCGACAAAACAGGATGCCACCGATTTTCAGCAGGGTTTCGGTGGCAGGGTGCTGGACTTTGCACAGGCACGCCATACCCTCAAAGAAGCACATCATTGCCCGGAAGAAGATTAGTCTCCCCGATACGGCTTGCCAAGCAACTCCTGTTTGATATAATTTGTGATGTTTAACACAATATCACACTTGCTCTCGTTTTCACGAGTATTCGTGAAACGACTGGTGTGGGTGATTATGGTCACTGTATTTCAAACGAGGAGACTTCGAATTGATGAACCGTAAGTTATCTGCTGTTTTGCTGTCTGTTTTTGCCACCCTGCTCCTACTCATACTCCCCGCCCAGGCGCACGAAGCTGCGGACATCTACATTGATGGGGTATGGGCAACGCCCTGCCAGGAGACTAACGACATCACCTCGGTGTTCATGACAGTGGATAACACCGCTGTCGATCATCCGATTGCCTTAATCGGTGCCAGCAGCCCGTTCGCCGAACACATTCATCTGGTGGAAGGAGATGGCAGTTGCGCTGAGGGCATAACCGAGCGCATCGTGATTCCCTTCGGTGAGCGTATGAACTTCCGCGAAGCCAGCTACGCGATTGCGGTCGAGATGAACGAACTGCACGAGGCGGGCGAACCGTTCAGTCTGACTTTGACCTTTGACATGCTGGACAATGATCTCAATTCCGACGGGATGACGGTTGATGTAGTGGTGGGCGTTCCGATTCTGGATGAAGCGCCGGCATCGTCTGATATTCTCATCGTCACGCCCTGGGTACGGCCTACAGCCATGGCAGACATGAGCGACCACGATCATGGTGAGGGTGAACACGCGCATGATAATGAGGAAATGGCGATGGGCATGCCCATGTTCCCGGCAGCGGTCTACCTGCGGTTGCTCAATCGGGGCGAAGAACCGGATCGCCTGATCGCTGCATCCAGCCCGGTAGCCGAAATCACCGAAATCCATCAAACCACCGTAGAGGATGATGTGATGCGGATGGGCGAGATCGAAGGGCTGGATTTGCCCGTCGATGAGTGGATGGCGTTTGAGCCGGGCGGCTACCATATCATGCTGGTTAACTTACAGCGAGAATTGTTTGAGGGTGAAGCGATTCCGCTGACACTCACCTTTGAATCCGGTACAGAACTTACAATCACTGTACCAGTTTATGATCCAACGATGGGCGGTATGGACGACGATCACGACCACGACCACAGCCACGATCATGGTGGGTAGGGGCATCGGCTTCAAAAACACATAGAAACACTGACTAAGGATAATCGAGAGGAAAACCCAATGAAACGTCTGCTCATTCTGTTAGGAATACTCCTGCTGCCTGTACTGTCGCTGCACGCGCAGGATGATGAGACAATGCAAGCGATGACGCTATATTTGCCGCGATGGTTGGCGATGAAATGGCGCTGTGTGGTGAGACTTATGCGGGTATCGGCGCGGACGAAGCCGCGATCAGCTTCAATGACTTTCGCTTCTACGTGTCCAATATCCAACTGCTGACCGCAGAGGGCGATGCCATGCCCTTCCAACTGGCACAGGATGGCATGTGGCAGGTGGAAGATGTGGCACTGCTGGACTTCGAGAACGGCGAGGCTGGCTGTTCTGAAATCGGCAACGCCGCCCTGAACGGTGAAGTTATCGGGATGGCCCCCTCCGGGGAGTACGT
>JAAURD010000367.1 GCA_012034075.1 Chloroflexaceae bacterium
CCAATATCGCCGCGATAGTAGGCAATCTGGGCGAGCAGCGACCAGTTGTAGCCCCAGCGCAGTTGATCGCCAATGCGCTCACAGATTGCGAGGGCCTCGCTCAATCCGGCGCTGGCCCGCTGCCACTGACCAATGCCAATATCGTAGATAGCGGTGAGGTTGAGCACATAGGCGCGGGTTGCCAGCTGATCGGTTTGCTCCATGGTCAGGTGGGCATAGACACGATACAGAGCAGCCAATCGGTGCAGTGGGATGGCGCCAATGGCAATGCTCATGGTGCTATAGGCACGGGCCAGTGCGGCTGGGTCACCGGCCTGTTCGGTAACGTTGAGGTTGCGCAGGCTGATATAGAACGTGGTGAGCATCTGGCTGGCAAAATAGCAGACACTGCCCAGCAGCTCATACACCAGAATTTGCTCATGATCTAATGCGCTTGCATGCTCTTTGGGGCAAGGACAACGCACACCGGCGCGGTGCCAGAGCTGTCGCGCAATCTGGTGGCCTAGCGCCAGAGCGAGCCGTAGCGAGGTTGTGGGGATGGGCTGTTGCAACAGGCGCAGGGCCTGCTCCAGGTAATCGCGGCTCTGGCTCAGATGGCCCAGATTGAGCGATGCCTCGCCGGCCTGTCGCAGCGCGCGAACATGGTGCAGCAACGGCGGGGGATGCTGCTGGCTGAGTGCCAGGGCCTGTTGCAGAAAGCTCAGCGCTTCTTGATTGGCAAAGTGGCGCAGGGCCTGTTCACCCGCTCGCTGGGCATAATCAATCGCCCGATCGATCATGCCCGCGTGTCTCCAGTGGTGCGCCAGCAAGGGATAGGCCGAAGCGAGATCATCGGCCATGCTTGCTTCATACCACTCGGCCACGGCGCGGTGCAAGGTGCGCCGCTGGGCAAACAACAGCAGGCTGTAGACGACCTCTTGGATAATCATGTGCTTGAACGCAAACGTCATATCGCTGTCGCTGCTCTGCTGCTGCACAATCAGGTTGAGCCGCGCGAGTTCCTGTACATGCGCAGGCAGATCGGCACAGTCGCGCTCAATCGGATAGATGGCACGGAGTAGACGCAGCGAAAAGGTGGGGCCAATCACGCTGGCAACTTTCAACGTCATCTGCTGGGCCGGTGGCAGCCGGTCGATACGGCTCGTAATCACAGACTGCACGCTCTCCGGAAAGCTGATCTGGCTCAGGTTCGGCGTGGTCTCAGCGACACGGTAGGCCCCGTTGGTACGCGTAATCAGACCAGCATCGCGCAGGGCATAGGCCAGCTCTTCGCTGAAGAGGGGATTGCCCTCGGCCCGCGCTGTAATAAACGCGAAGACGGACTGGGGCAGGCTGCTCGTCTCCAGACGCTGATAGAGCAGGGCCAGGGTCTCTTCGGTGTTGAGCTGCTCCAGGAGCATGTGCTGTGTAAGCGGGTGCTTGCGGATACGCTGGTAGCTGGTGGGCTCTGGTTGCGCCAGTGGTCGTGTGGCGATCAGGAGCATGAGCGGGCGCACCCATTCAACCACATCAAAGGCGAGCGACCACGAGGCCGAATCGATCCATTCACCATCCTCCAGCACGATGAGCATGGGCGAGCGATGCAACGCCTGCTGTAACAGGCGCACCAGGAGCATGCGCGTCTGTTCGGCGCGGGTCTGGCCGGACAGGTACATGGTGCGTTCGGTTTCGGCAAAGTCCAGGGGCAACAGCGCATTGAGCAGCGGTGCCAGCGGGATGAGCTGTGGGTCGAACTGCAAGCGCGCAAGGATATGCTGACGCTGGGCCGCTGGTTCATGGTCTACGGTATCGAGTTCGGTGATATGCCAGAAGATTGGCCGCCAGGCATGGTAGGGGCTGGTGTGTTCTATGGCATGCCCACCGCCGATCAGGTTGGTGATATGCAGGGTGTGGGCATGGCGACAGAGTGCCCGTACCAGATGCGACTTGCCCATGCCGGCCTCAGCTTCGATGATGACGACGGCGGCCTGTCCGGCAAGCATCAGGTGCAGCTGATCGATGAGCAGATCACGTTCGGCCTGACGCCCAATGGTGCGCTCAGGGCGATGGATCAGCGGGACAATCTCGCCCAGCGGTTGGTAGATCGCAACTGCTTGTGGCCGCCCTTTCATCACCAGCGGCGGCCATTGGGCAAAGCTAAAGTGGCTCAGGGTCGCCTCATACGTCGGCTGATCACAGAGCACGTCGGGCTCGCTCTGTTGCATCAGGCGTGCCGCCAGATTCATCACGTCGCCGATCAGGGCATAGTCGGCGCGGTGGGCATTGCCGCGCATACCGCAAAAGACGCGACCGCTGGTGATGCCAATCGAACACCCCAGACCGAGCTGCTGCATGCGTGTACGCATCTCCATAGCTGCCTGAACCCCACGAATGGCATCATCTTCGTGCGACAAGGGCGCCAGACCAAACGCGGCAATCAAGACAGTGCCTTTGTCGTCCATAATAAACTGGTTGATACTGCCTTCATAGTGGTAGAGCACCTGTTGCAGGCTCACCATCACCGATTGGATGCAGGGCAGGGCATCGCTGGCATCATAATGCAGCCCCTTGACCCGCAGAAAGACAATCGTCACGCGGCGCAATTCGGCTAGCCACTGGCTCTGGTCGGCATCGATGCGGTAGAGCAGGGCCGGCGGAATGTAGCTGCGCAAGGCGGCGACCATATCAGGTCGTACATCAACCGCTGGCAGCGGCCGTGGTGCAACCCATGGGTCAATCGCCTTGAGCTGCACATTGCCATTGGGCAATACCTGCCCCTGTGCGCGGTACTGCAACAGCGACCAGGCCGCCGTAGTGAGCACGACCTCGCCGGGGCGGGCCTGCTTTTCGGCCTGGCTCACCGCTATCAGCGGATCACCAGCGAGCAACGTACTCCCAGTAGCCCAGCATGCCGCCAACGCAGGCCAGCAGCATTTCACCCGCGTCAATGCCAATACGCAGCGCAATGCGCCAGCCGTTGCTGGCTTCATAGCCGTGCAGGACCTGCTGCACGGCGAGAGCGCACTGCGCTGCCCGTTGCACCAGCTCGGCCAGGTGTCGGGTATCGGGTATCGGGGGTCGGGGGTC
>JAAURD010000368.1 GCA_012034075.1 Chloroflexaceae bacterium
CGCAGCTGCTGGATCAGCCCAATGGCATCCGAGGCGTGGTAGCCCATCGCATCCGCGCCGACCTGCTGCCAGAGCTGGCTATCAAAGCGAAAGGGCGCACCACCCACCGCAACACGCGTCGAGCAGCCGTGCTGCTGCAACTGCTGCTGCAACGGCTCCACCTGGTAGGCCGAGGGCAGCATCAGCGCCGAAATGAAGAGGATATCAATCTGGTCTTGCTGCACGCGCTCAACCAGTGTGCTGGCCTCAATGCCATGGCCGTAATCCCAGACATGGTAGCCGCTCGAACGCAGCACCGAAGCGACCATACGCTTGCCCAGCACATGGTAATCGCGCAACACCGCCGTCGCAATACGCGGGTATTCGCGGCGCTGCACCGCCTCAAGCGGGAAGAGCGCCTCGATCAACTCCTCGCAGATACGCCCAGCCATATAGACCTGCGACAGCGCCACCTTGCCCGTCTCCCACGCCTGCCCGATGCGCTCAAGCACCGGCACCACCAGGCTATCCATCACCGTAAATGCGCTGGCAAACTCTTGCAGTCGTTGGAGCAACGCTCGCGCAATCGGGCGGTTGCGCGATAACAGCGCCTGCTCAAACTGCACCAACGTATCCTGTTCAAACGCCATACTCCTCAATCCCTCTCGTATATCGTATCAATACCACATATAAAAACATAAGGCGCGCTACCAGAAACACAAAGGAATGAGCCATGAGCCAATCAATAGCCATTAGACGTAGGTGCGGTTTGCAGCCGCACGACGGTCGGGACGACCGCACGCACGTATCAGATGGAGGTACGACAACCCCTCACCCCCGGCCCCTCTCCCACAAGGGGAGAGGGGAGTCAAGGGGCACTCCGCGTTCGATCAGCGCTGAGCCAGCAGATTCACCACAAAGCACACGCAGCACACAAAGGGATGATCCATTGCCCATTACTCACGCTCTATGGAGTAATAGTCCATATCAGCGCAGTGGCACGGTTGTTGCCCATATTATCGTCACCGCTGCCGCTGGCAAGCACAGCCGTATTGTAGTTATCGGGAGGGACGGCATCGCCAGTGACGTGGACCACCAGCCGCACCAGCACTTGATCATCGGGATGCACGGCATCGACCGTGACCACCGCCGATTGGGCATCAAAGTCCACCTCACCCCACGAGGTCGTTGCTTCTACCAGCGACAGGAATGATGGCAATCGGTCCGTCACCGTCACATCGCGGGCCACCGTGTTGCCAACGTTGGTCACAATATAGGCAATTTCCACATAATCACCCACGCCCGCCACAATAATCGATTTCTGGCTGATCAGCGCCGCATCGGAGACCCGGCTAACTGAGCTGCCGCCACCACCGCCACCGCCGTCATCGTTATTGTCATCACCCGGATCGGGTTCGGGGGTGCTGGTTGGGCGCGGGGTCGCCGTCGCCGTCGCCGTCGCAGTGACAACCGCAGTGCTGGTTGGGCTGGGGGTCACCGTGGCCGGCTGCGGGATCGATGTCGGTGTCGCGCTGGGCTGCACCGTCGCCGTGACCGATGGATCCAGGGTTGGTCGTTCGGGCGCATCATTGTCTTGAAAGCCGAAGGGCCTGGGCTGTTGCGCATGGGTCGGGTCGAGCGCATAGGCCGCCGCCGATTGAAAGACCAGACCAATGCCAATCACGATCAGACCGACAAAGAGCAGCAGACCAATTTTGTTTGCTGGTGTATTCATACTGTGATTTGCTCCATCTATCTCACTGTGTAAAAAAGAGATGATACCGCGCTTATTGTACCATACCTGCACGCGAAATGGCTGGTTTCGTTGATCTCTGGTGGTCATGTCGTTATGCCAGTCAATCGTACTACAGCCGATTGCGACGGTGTTGTTGTGTCGCTTGACATCTCTTACACAACAAATTATACTAGCCTCCGAAGGCTTTATACGGCAACAGATGGTAGTATCGATAGACAGACACAGACAAGCGTGATCTTGCAGCTAACAATATGCCCGATGATAGGCGTGTTTTTAGGAGTTTTGGTGGTGTTGGTTGCGGTTTAGGCCCGATTATCCAGGCGAACAACGCCAAACGTTTGCGCTACCATGATAGTGTCAATCAATGATACAACAAAATTCTAGCACAAAACAAATACGATTCTAATGCTCCTGGCTTTATGATAGAGAGCAGTGTAGTGATAAAACCAATGAGCAGATATTGAGAGCAAAGGAGTATCCACGTATGGTAGATGAACCAGAAACGCTGAATGAAGAAACCCCGTCGTCGGTGCCATTTCGCGCCGAAGTAAAGCAATTACTCTACATTCTGGCCCATTCACTGTACGCCGAGCGTGAAATCTTTCTGCGTGAATTGTTATCCAACGCATCCGATGCCTTAAACCGGGTGCAGTTTGAAATGCTCACCAATCGTGATGTCGTCGATCCAGAAGCCGAGTTGCTCATCACGATTGATGTAAACAAAGATGATCGCACGCTGACCATTCGCGATACCGGTATCGGCATGACCCGTGACGAGATGATCGAGAATCTGGGAACGATTGCGCAATCCAGTGCGCGTGCGTTTTTGCAGAAGACCGGCAAAGATCAGCCTATCAGTTCCGATATTATCGGGCAGTTTGGGGTCGGCTTCTACTCGGTCTTTATGGTCGCCGACCGCGTAACCGTGATCTCACGCTCACACCGCCCAGATGAGCCAGCCCACCAGTGGGAAGCCACCGGCGAAGATACCTTTACGATTAGCCCCTCGGAGAAGCAAGAGCGTGGCACTATTGTCCAGTTGCACTTGAAAGAGGATGCCAAAGAGTTTGCCGAACCGTGGCGGGTTGAGCAGATCATCAAACGCCATTCCAACTTTGTGGCGTTTCCGATCAGCATGGGAGAGCGGCGCATCAACCAGGAGCAGGCCCTGTGGCGCCAGGCACCGCGCCAGGTAGAGGCCGACAAGTATGCCGATTTTTATCAGCAGCTCACACTCGATAGCGAAAAGCCGCTGCTGCATGTGCATCTCTCTACCGATGTCCCGCTGGACCTGCATGCGGTGCTGTTCATTCCCTCGCGGCGCGAA
>JAAURD010000103.1 GCA_012034075.1 Chloroflexaceae bacterium
ATTGAGGCCAAGCAGGTAGCTGAGCAGGAAGCATTGCGTGCAGAACGCGACCTGCGCCGGGTAGAGATTGAAGCCCAGCAACAAGTTGCTCGGGCCGAGGCCGAGGCCGAAGCCCGTTTACGCCAGGCTCAGGCAGAAGCGGAAGCCCTGAAACTCCAGCGTGATGTGATTTCACCTGAACTGCTCCAGTTACGCTTTGTTGAAAAGTGGAATGGTGCTATGCCCATGTTTATCACTGGTAGTGGCTCAGGGCTTTTGCCCTTGCTCAACCTGCCACTTGAGGACATACAGAATCAGATCCCACCGGCGACCGAACCCGTTACGTCAACATCCGGTTTGATCGATGGTGGTGGTCAGTAAGTATACGTTTCCCCAATGCAGAACTGTTGGCAACTGCTTGTACCTTGTACTATGTTTTGTCACGGCAAACAAGGTACAAGCAGGAGCATAATTGCCAGTAACAGAATATGCTACAATACAATAGAGTCAAAAATGAACGAGTGGTTGAACCAGCTTGATAGGGCGCGGGGCGCCTGCTTGCAACTGGCACTGGCAGGCTGCAAGCCTGCCCGACATCTGAACGCGCCAGATCAACGTGGTCAGACGACAAGCACAACCGCTGATTGGTAGTTGGAACTGGTCGGATGAGTATCAGTAGTAGTCAAGATATGTATGATCTCGGTGTCCACGATGCTGAGATTGATGATCTGAATATCTTCTATTATCAACACTACTACCACTATCGACGTGGGTACGATGTGACACGCCGTCGTCTGCGCCAGGCTACTCATTTCCAGCACTTTGGTCGTTCCTGGATCCTGGTGTTTTTGGGGATAGTGGCAGTGGGCGCGGTTGGCGTCGCATTGTTGTTGTCTGGTCCAGACAATCAGGAGAATCGCAGTCGCGCTGCCAACGCCATACCAACGCGTGCCCCAGCCATAATACCAACCGTAGCACCGCGCACCATGACTCCGACGGTTGTGCTTGAACCGACCTTGCCACCGGCCGCACCAGTGCTCGCGGTTGGTGGGCAAGCCCAGGTTGTAAACGTTGGTGATACGCCACTGCTGGCTCGTGCAAGTGCAGGCGTGAATGCTCCTGTTGTGACCGAATTTGCCGAAGGGACTCAGGTGGCGCTTTTGGAAGGTCCAGTTGAACTGGACGGATACACCTGGTGGCGCATTGAAAGCAACGGCAATATGGGTTGGAGTGCCGAGCGCAGCACCAATGGCGTTATCTGGCTTCGTCCGCTACCATAAGCGCCTGACGATAGACCCCGTGACATGCAGATGGCAAGAGCTGGGCAATCTTAACCATCATATCGGTCGTTAGCTGTTCCATCTGATCGGGCAGGATGCGCTGGTTGGGGCCAACACCCAGGGTGTACGCCGGCCCAATGCGCAACATGATCTCCTGGCGGCGCAAAATACCACGCAGACCATATTGTGACCCATAGATAGCCATTGGAATGATCGGCACACCACTTTGCTGAGCCAGTCGAATGGCGCCAGTATGCCCTTTTTGCAATTCGGCATTGCGGCTGCGATGACCTTCGGGGAAGATCAGGACGATTTGACCACGATGCAAAGCCTCCAGCACACCTTCAATTGCTGCGCGGTCACGGCGACCACGATTCACTGGGATAACGTTCATGGTGCGAAACCACCATGACGCTACCGGATTGCTGAACAATTCTGATTTAGCCAACCATGAAAGACGGTAGGAAAAGGGTAATAACGCACCAACTGATGGTATATCAACCCAGTTGACATGATTCATCACCGCAATCATGCCGCCCTGATCACGTGGTGGCAGATGTTCCCATCCTTCAGCCCGCATGCGCCACCAGCCGATTCGAATCATGGTGTGAATAAACACATAGAACAGACCATAGAACAACCAGCCCAGCATCCTGCTTTTTTTCCTCGCTTCCATTGCTTTTAAGAACACGACCAACGGGAACCAGGGAACGATACTGTCAATAGGACATTATACCAAATTCGGGTGATCACTGGTATGCGCTTTGATCGAACGCGGGATCGCCTGCTTTGGGGCGCAGCAAGCTCGACGCCCCAAAGCAGGCTGCAGCCGCACCTATGTCTCATACCGATGAACCGAATTTGGTATTACACTTCCATCACCAATGGCAATACCATGGGCCGACGACGGGTTTCGCGGTACAGAAATTCACTGACGACATCCTTAATTTTACGATTGACAAAGGCCGTATCAACAGTCGTGTTGGACTCGCTCGAATCATTGTTCAGCGCCTTCCGCACCGTATCCTTGGTTGCTTCGATGAGATCTGTGCTCTGGCGCATATAGACAAAACCGCGTGAAACGATATCGGGTCCGGCCACAATATTACCATTTGTACTATCAATACTGACGACAACCATCAAGATACCATCTTTTGAAAGCATCTGTCGGTCACGTACTACCACGTTATCAACATCGCCGACGCTGGTGCCATCAACATAGATATTGCCAACATGGGTTTTGCCCACAATACGACCAAACTCAGCATCAAACTCCATAATCGAACCACCTTCCGCCAGTAACACGCTCTCTGGCGGAAATTGTTCGCCCATGCCCAGCACCATTTTGCGATAGAGCACCATATGGCGGTAGTCGCCATGGAATGGCACAATATAGGTTGGTCGCAACAATGCCAACAGCATTTTCAACTCTTCCTGCGCAGCATGACCGGATACATGGACACCTGATGTGCCACCATAGACAACATCAGCACCAAGGCGGAACAGGTTGTTAATGACTCGACTAACTGATACTTCATTGCCCGGAATTGGTGTTGCCGAAAAAACCACTGTATCACCGTCTTTAATCTTCACATGGGGATAATCGCGGTTGGCCATCCGGCTTAATGCGGCCATTGGCTCACCCTGGCTACCCGTACACATCACCGCAATCTGATCATCCATATAGCTATTCATCTCATGCGGTCGTATCAGGGTACCCGGCTCTGCCTTGAGAAAACCCATATCAAAAGCGATACGGCTAATGTTTTCCATACTGCGGCCCGCTAAGACCATTTTGCGCCCATATGCTTGAGCCGATTCAATAACCTGTTGCACACGGCTCACATTAGAAGCAAATGTCGCCAGAATAATGCGGCCGGGCGCGGTGGCAAAAATAGTATCAAAGGCCTCACCGACCGTGGCTTCGCTTGGTGTATAGCCCCGAGACTCGACGCGTACACAGTCGGTGATCAAGACAAGCGGGTTGCGATGCCCAAGCCGTGCCAGTGCATCAATGTCCGTTGGTTTGCCATCGACTGGTGTATGATCGAATTTCCAGTCGGTGAGATAAATCACCAACCCAACTGGAGTCGTAATGGCAAAACCCACTGTATCGGGAATAGAATGAGCAACATGAAATGGCTCAACCTCAAACAGACCAACTCGAAAGGATTGACGATCATCAATCGTATGTAATGTCGTCTGGTCGAGCAGTTTCCGTTCTTTCAATTTGGCCGAAACCATACCAATCGTCAATCGTGTTCCATAAATGGGTGGAAATCCGAGATCGCCAATGAGATGTGGCACTGCTCCAATATGATCTTCATGACCATGCGAAAGCAGAATACCCTTGATCTTCTCGGTACGATCACGCAAATAGGTAATATCTGGAAGTACCAGATCAACCCCGAGCATATCAGCTTCGGGGAACATCACCCCACAATCGAGAATCAAAATCTCGTCTGCATATTCGAGAACCCACATGTTGCGCCCTACTTCGGCGGCGCCACCCAGCGGGATCAAACGTGCACGGTTAGTTGTCATGGTTGACACCATTGTGTTTTTGTTTCAACATACGTCTTGTTTTCTCTTTTCTCTATTGTTGGTTTCCCTATATTCCACAAGCAGTCATCCCTGCTTATGCATCTTCTTCAGACTGGACCGGTTCGTTGAGCAATTCAGTGTGCTGGCGAATAGCAGCAAGAAGTTCATGACGATCCTGCAAACCAGCATAAATCGGTAATCGGGTGCGACCATACGCCTGTGCATGCAGAAAACGCAGCACTGGATTGGCAATCTGATGTGTCTGATCATCGGCAAGCAGCAGTTCATCCATCGGGTCGTCGCTATCATCATCGACACGCCGTACATCGCGAATAGACTGCCACGGATAGAGCACCTCGATACCCAGCGACAGAAAACGCAGGCCATCTGGAGTCGGGGTATAGCTTGCAGCCCATTCTTCCAGCAAGTTCCAGACCAGCAACGGCGTTGCCACGATCAATACCAGCATCAACAGAGCGGGTACTATCCGGCTTATCGCTAATCCTTCATCAACCGATGTCATCAGGCTTGACCAGAACTCCAATGGGTTATAACTAATATTGAGGGTGCTGCTAAAACTCCATAGCGCAAAGGCCCAGATAGCAAAAGCGGCAAGCAGTAACAGTATCGTGGTGCGTCGACCAGTGGCTGAGAGGCGATAGGTCTTCATCCCTTTATGGTTCTTGTTGTGTGTTATAACAGGCGTAGTTGCTTGACTGGTGGGTCTTCAACTGGTTCTATTCCATTTGTTTCAACGGGTATACCGTTCTTGAGTTGAGTCAGGATGGCCCCAAGCTGGCGAAAGTCGGCCTCAATGAGAGGACGATTGTTCGGTTGGTGCAGTGCAGCCGCCGGATGCAGCATCGGTACGATCAGACGTTGCCCAACACGGTGTGGCTTACCGTGAACGTGCGAAATTTTTGCTGCTGGCAGGTACAGAGCCATAGAAAAGCGACCCAGTGTCACAATAATCTCCGGGTTGAGCAGTTCAATCTGACGGAACAGATACGTACTAGCACAGGTCTGAATTTCGTCTGGTGTCGGATCTCGGTTTTGCGGCGCCCGACATTTGATGACATTTGCCAGAAAGACATCTTCACGCTCAATCTGTGCCAGTACCAGCAATTCTGTGAGAAACTGCCCGGATGGACCGACAAACGGCCGGCCCTGGCGGTCTTCGTGATAACCGGGGCCTTCACCGATCAGCACAATCCGCGCATCGGCTGGGCCTTCACCTGGCACTGCATTGGTGCGACTACGATGAAGTTGGCACAATGTACATTGACGTATTTCATCTGCAATCAGTGTCAGTTCACTGGTTGCCACTGTGTTGGTACCTTTCCTGATTTTCCTGGTACATGTTCTTACCCTACCCTATTATACTCTATGCAAGGCTATTTCTTCAAGCACCGAACAAAAACTGTCATTGCCAATTTTGCCAAGAACAGGTATCATAACTATGATACGCACCATGGATGTAGAAAAGGATTCAGAGAGATGACGACATTACGGTTAATGGTCTGTCCCCATGATACTGCCAATGATCCCGATCGTTGGTACACGTTTGCTCAATATCTTTCGCAACAACTGCACAAACAGATTGATATCAGTGTGTTTTTCGAGATTTCACTCGACTTTCAAGATTTTCATGAGCATATGCAGTCAGCCGATATCGTGTATGCCAATCCAGCCGATACCATCACCCTGATCGATCAACAGGGAGGTTTTGCTCTGGTACGTCCCGATGGGCATTATGATGAGGTCGTCTTTATTGCTAATCATGCCGTTGATGCACCGACACTGAAATCACTCCAACATGTGTCCATTGCATCGGTTGCAAACCTCGTACCAACCAAAATAGCACTGCATATGCTTGCAGAACGCTCGATTGAACCGCAGGAGGTGACGCATTACGATTCATGGCTCAGTGTGATAGGCGCTGTCTGGCGTGATGAAGTGCGTTTTGGATTGGTCTATAAAGATACCTATGATGAGCTATCTGAGCAAGGCAAACAGATGACTCAGGCTTTCCTCGTTTCGCAAGAGCAAAAAGCATTTCATGCGCTGGTGCTCAAACCATCGGCCATACCGCATCGACAGGTGATAGAGTCAATACTATTGGGCATGGAACACGATGAACATGGCAAAGAAGTGTTACAAGAACTCCACATGACACATTGGGTTCCGATTCATGAACATGAGATTGCGGATATCAGACACCTGTTGCAGACATACTAACGGGGTGCAACAGAAGAAACGGACTTTTCACGATTCGCTTGCATGAAATACTACACCATGTTATAATAATAACAGCCTCGCTCTGCATGGCAGATGGGCACAAGTTTTGAACCAACAGATCATCAGAATGGGAACTTTGTTCCAATAGTGAGGAAGGCGGTGGTCCGTTGAACTCACGGGCAGGTACCCACTTGTTCATAAAGGATTCGAAACCAACCCATTCACCGCATAGCGAGGTTTTTATGCACAGCAATATGTCATGATATATCTCTTTTATGGTCCCGATGAGTTTGCTCGAAGTGAAGCACTGGCCGATCTTATTGCCCAGATACCCGCAGATTTCCGCGATTTAAACTGCACTCGCCTGGATGGGCGTCATCTCAAGTTGGCCGATCTGGCGCTTGCCTGTGAAGCCTTCCCCTTTCTTGCCGATCAGCGTCTGGTCATTGTGACCGATGTCATTAAATATACCAAAAGCGATCAGGCTCAAAAAGAATTACGTGCGTATCTGAAACGTGTTCCTGAAACATGCGCTTTAGTATTGATGGAACGTGAAGGGGTTGACCGACGTACCAGCCTCTATAAAGACCTGAAGGCCCAGGCCGAGGTGCATGAATTTACCCCACGCGAAGGTAAAGAACTGCTGGATTGGTTGCATCAACGTATACGTATGCACGACGTTCGGTCGCTGCTGATGCTGCTCGCCACCTGATAGAATATGCCGGTAATGACGGTCGTACCCTGGTCAATGAACTTGAGAAACTTGCCAGTTATGCTGGTCAAGGGGGAACCATCACCGTACCCATGGTTGAGCTGCTGGTACAAGATACCCAGGAACAGAACCTCTTTGCGTTTATCGATGATGTTAGCCTGCGCCGGGGTGGGTCAGCCCTGGCCGGGGTTCGCGCGTTACTAGAAGAAGGACAGTCGTTTTCCTACATTCTGTTTATGCTGGTACGGCAGGTACGTATTTTGCTTGGCGTGGCCGAACTGGTGCAGCAGGGTATGCGGGCCGATGCGATTGCACGCACTCTGGGGCAAAAACCATTTGTCGTTCGCAAAGCCTTAGAACAGGTTCGCGGGTTTCGCCGCGAAGAATTAACGGTGCTCCATGACCGCTTGCTTGCGATTGACCATGCCATCAAGACGGGACGGGTTCAAGCGGAAGTGGCCCTGGAGCTGCTGGTGTTGGATGTGTGTATGGGTCAGACCGATTCGGTGGATGGGGCGAGATAGACCATGTTGAACTTTTTGAGCAGACGTGACTTGCGACGAGCGGCATTGTTTTTGTGCAAAATGCCTTTTGAAGCAGCTTTATCGAGCGTGCGTACTGCTTGTCGCACCGCTTCGAGGCTCACGTCGCGCTCATCGTGTAAAATGGCATGTTCGGCTTTTTTAATCATGGTTTTTGCCTGCGAACGATAGGCCACATTGACCTGATAACGCCGTTGTGATGTCAGAATGCGTTTCCGTGCTGATCGGGTATTCGCCAACGGTTTGTACTCCCTTGCCAATCAAAAAGAAAAAGAGACAAAGCATACCTGGTGATGTTGCCAGAAACCCATGTATCCTTTGTCAGAACGTATTGCTCAAACTAACAATGTAGTATACCAGAAGGTTATCATCTGTGCAACTCTCAGCGTTGTTTCAGCGAGTTCGTGGCCCAATGCTTAGTAGTCTCATTGTTATGAGCGGCTACCTCTTGAGTCGGGTCACCGGCTTGCTGCGTGAGATGGTGATTTCGGCTCAGTTTGGCACGATAGCCCAGTTAGGAGCGTATCGTGCAGCTTTTAAGGTCACTGATCTGCTTTATATGGTGATTATTGGTGGAGCGTTGGGCAGCAGCTTTATTCCCGTCTTTATTCAGGTCTGGGATCGTGATGGTGCTGAGCGAGCCTGGCGCCTGGCCAGTGCCGTATTGACCTGGGCGACTGGGTTTGTTGGCAGCCGCCAGTGCTGTGCTCTGGGTCTTTGCTCCGACCATTACGGTTTGGCTCTATGCTGGCCCTGGCTTTGATGCGGAGTTGCTGGGGCTTACGACCGCGCTGATTCGCCTCTTTTTGTTTTCACCGCTCTTGCTTGGCCTCGGCGGGCTGGCTATGGCCGTGATCAATGCCCATGAACGGTTTGCCTTGCCCGCCCTGGCACCAGCGATCTACAATCTGGGTATTATTGCTGGGGCCGTGGTGCTTGCGCCGAGCATTGGTATTTGGGGGCTGGCATGGGGGGTCGTGTTTGGTGCGCTGTTCTATCTGCTGTTGCAATTGCCCGGTCTGTGGCAGCTGGGCATGCGTTTGCAGTTAACGCACGGCCGCGACATGGTTGAGTTGGGGACGATTGCCGGCCAGATGGCGCCGCGTGTTTTTGGTCAGGCTGCTTCACACATCAGCATTGTGATCACGGCCGTGCTCACGGCCCAGCTGGCACAGGGGGCCGAACGGCTGGCCGGTCTGGAATATGCCTATCAGTTGATGTTATTACCCTATGGCATCTTCTCACTGAGTCTGAGCACGGTGGCGTTTCCCCGCCTCGCACGGCTGTTTGCCGAAGGGAGCCACGATGAGTTGATCCAGCGGGTGCGTCGCACGTTCAGCACCATTTTGCTGCTGACCATGCCATCCGCTGTTGTTTTGATCATTCTTGGTGTGCCGATTGTGCGGCTTTTATTGCAGCGCGGTGAATTTGATACGCAGTCGCTCATGTATACGGTGGTGCCGCTGTTTGGTTATGCCACGGCGCTGCCTGCCTTTGCCTGTTCCGAAATTCTCATCCGGACGTTTTATGCCATGCAAGAGACTCGTACTCCGGTGCTCATTGGTCTGTTTCAGGTCATGGCAAATCTTGCTTTAAGTAGCCTGGTATTGTGGCTGGGTGGTGGGGTGGGTCTGCTTGCGCTGGCCTTTAGCATTGCCAACAATCTCGAGGCTTTGCTGCTCTTCCTGGCACTGCAACGCTGGTTGCCAGCTATCTGGCGCGATGCCATGCTCTGGCGTTCCATTCGTGCAACCGTGATTGCCACTGCACTGCTCGCCGTGCTGCTCTGGGCTACCTTGCACGGTTCGGTCATCTGGCTGCCCTTCTTATCAGCCCAGGGATTGTACGCCTGGCAACAGCATCTCTTTCCGCTGGTTATCTGGTTGATTCTGGTGGGTTTGCTTGGGGGGGCGTTTTATCTCGCACTGGCGGCACTGGCCGGTTCAAATGATGCTCGTGCGCTCTGGCACAAGCTTATCAGCATCCGAACGGAGTGAAAGAATGAAGTAAGAAACGAGGCAATCTGAGGTTGGGTGATCCTGGGAGGAGTACGTATTTGGGTTGGGTCCTGGGCGAGGGTTTGTTCTTTCACTCCGTCCAGCCTGATAAACTGGCATTCATTGAACCAGTCATGATAAAGATACCCTATTTGGAGCGATTATGGGGATAATTTTTCTGAAGATTTGCTTGAGAAACAATTGATTTTCTGCAAACAATGAGTCTGGCCGGCCAGGACCCAGTTTCATCTGCGCAACAAAGAACGACGCCCGATGTTCTTTTCGTGAACATCGGGCGTTGTGAACAGGATCCCCTTTATGAAACCGAAACTAGCGAACTGGATTCGTCTCCGGTTGCATCGCTGCTGGATCCATCGTGCCGCTGCTGGCGGCTGGCAGTTCCACATCTGGTGGGATCAGCACCGTGTCAATGACATGGATTACGCCATTATCGGCCAGAACGTCAACTCCAATGACTTCTGCTTCGCCATTGAGCAGCACAATGCCATTTTCTTCATCTACGGTAATCTCAATGCTTTCGCCCTCGAGCGTTTCTACGCTTTCGGCGTCAAGTACATCTTCGGCCATAAGTTCATCACCTACTACATGGTAAAGCAGAATATCAGTTAGAAGCTCGGTGTCTTCACCTAGCATTTCAATGACATCCGGTGGTAGGGCAGCAAAAGCCTCATTGGTTGGGGCAAAGACGGTAAATGGTCCTTCACCGGCCAGTGCTTCAGTCAGTTCCACAAACTCCAGACTTTCGAGCAATACCGAGAAATCCGGATTGGCGGCGACCAGATCGGCAATGGTGCCGGTCATAGTCATGGTGCCTGTGTCAGTCATGGTGCCTGTGTCGGTCATGGTTTCCGTGCCGGTCATTTCCATTGTGGCGAAACTCGGTGGTGCAAGCACCGCATCAATCACATGGATGACGCCATTGTCGGCTTCAATATCGGCAAGCTGTACCGTTGCGTAATCGTTTAGTAGCACGGTATCGCCGTCAAAGGTCACCGTAATAGGTTCTCCCTGCACGGTTAGCACGCTATCACCATCGGCCAGATCATCCGACATGATCAGATCCGGTACGACGTGATAAAGCAGGACTTGCTCAAGCAACTCTGGCTGTTCGGTCAGTGTGTCCAGAATGCCTGCCTCTCCCAATACAACAAAAGCATCGTCGGTTGGGGCAAAGACGGTAAATGGACCTTCACCCTGCAATGTACTGTCTAATCCGGTACCCTCCAGTGCCGTCAGCAACACGGTAAAGTTTCCATCGGCAGCAGCAATATCCAGAATGCCGGTGCCGGTCATGGTCTCGGTATCGGTCATGGTCTCGGTATCGGTCATGGTGCCGGTGTCGGTCATGCCCAGTGTCGGTGGTACCAAGAGGTTATCGATGACATGCACCACACCATTTGATGCTTCAATATCAACGGTTGTGACCATTGCCAGATCATTGAGCAGCACGGTATCGCCATCGACGGTAACGGTGATGGGATCGCCCTGGAGGGTCTCAACTTCGTCGGCGTCCAGAATGTCTTCAGACATCAATGTACCATCGACGACATGATAGAGTAGCACATCAGTGAGTATATCAGGATTCTCAGCCAGGAAATCGTACACTTCGGTAGGCACACTATTAAAAACGGCATCGGTTGGTGCAAACACGGTATACGGGCCATCCTCCATGAGCGTGTCAGTCAATTCAGTGGCTTCTAGCAATGCCAGCAGTGATGAAAAGTCGCCGGCACTTTCCAGAGTCTCAATGATATCACCGCCACCGCTACCCTCGACAGTGGGTAACTCAAGATCGAGCGGGATCAGCACCGCATCGATGACATGAATCACGCCATTGTCGGCGGTAATATCGGTTTCAGTGACGGTCGCAATATCATTGAGCATCACCGTATCGCCATCTACGGTCACCGTAATAGGCTCACCTTGCAGGGTATCAAGGCTTTCCGCATCCAACACGTCTGCGGCCATGACTTCGCCATCAACCACGTGATAGAGCAAAATCTGGCTTAACACATCCGGTTCTGCCAGCAATTCGTCCACGAGTTCTGGCGGTAGTGCATCGAAGGCATCATCACTGGGCGCAAAGACGGTGAACGGCCCATCACCTTCGAGCGTGTCGGTTAAATCAGCCGCATCGAGTAACGAAAGCAGGGTGGTAAAATCACCTGCATCATCGGCTGCACCAATGATGGTCATCCCGGCCGGCTCTTCGTCTTCGGTTGTCGGGGTTGTGCTACCACCTTCGTCTTCAGGTGTGGTCGTTCCATCCATTTCAGGAGTATCGGTTTCATCAGCAGTCGTTGTGGTGACCCCGGTAGTGGGGGTGGTCTCGTCACCGGCGGCCGGTGTGGTAGCTGGTACGGATGTGGCTGTATTTGAGCCACCGCCAGCACAGGCGCTTAACACCAAGGTCAGCACCAGCATCAGGGAAAAGAGTACCTTTTGGTACATACAAACCTCCTTGTAGGTTGTTCAGATCATGCACAGCTTTAACGCTTTATTTTGCAAACACTGTGCAAAGGATAATGGTGTATTATAGCATAAAGCTCACGGAATGGCAATGCGCTTCACGCTGTTGCACTTTGACGTTCGGTCGGTTTCATGCTATCATCAAGCAACGAATGGTGCATCTGCCACGAGGAGAAATGTTCTATGAAATTGCATGAATATCAGGCGCGAGAAGTCCTCGCCAGTTATGGTATTCCCGTCACTGGTGGGGGGGTTGCCTCAACCCCTGCTGAAGTTCGCCGAATTGCCCAAGAAATAGGCGGCAAGGTGGTGGTCAAGGCGCAGGTCTTTGTTGGTGGTCGCGGTAAGGCTGGTGGTGTAAAACTGGCTGAGACCCCGGATGAAGCCGAAGCGGTGGGCAGCCAGATTCTGGGTATGGATATTAAAGGTCTCACGGTTGAAAAGGTGCTGGTTGCCGAAGCAGTCACCTATCAAAAAGAAATTTATGTCAGTGCTATTCTCGATAGAGCCACCAAACGCGTGATGATGATTGCTTCGGCCGAAGGTGGGGTCGAGATTGAAGAAGTTGCTAAAACCAACCCCGATGCGATTATCAAAATCCCTGCCCATCCTTCTATGGGCTTGCTCGAATACCAGGCTCGCCAGTTGGCATTTGCCATTGGTCTGACCGATGGCAAGCAGGCGCGTCAGTTCGCTCAGATTGCGACCGGCCTCTACAAAGCGTTTATTGGCACCGACGCATCACTGGCCGAAATCAACCCGCTGGTCATTCGTGAGGATGGCAGCCTGCAAGCGCTTGACTCCAAAATTTTGCTGGATGATAGCGGTCTCTTCCGCCACCCCAATCTGGAAGCGATGCGAGACTCATCGGATGAGCCCGAAGCTGAGCAAAAGGCCCGTGCAGCCGATATCACCTTTATTAAGCTCGATGGCTCGATTGGCTGTATGGTTAATGGTGCTGGCCTAGCCATGGCTACCATGGATGTTATCAAGCTCTACGGTGGTGAACCAGCCAACTTCCTCGATATCGGTGGTGGTGCGGGCAAAGACAAAGTGAAAGCAGCACTCCAGATTATTCTGGATGATCCGAATGTCAAAGCGATCTTGATTAACATCTTTGGCGGTATCACCCGTGTCGATGAAGTTGCCAAGGGGATCATTGCGGCGCTTGAAGAAGTCAAGACAGATGTCCCCATGGTTGCGCGTCTGGTAGGAACAAACGAAGAAGCCGGGCGACAAATTATTGCCGAGTCGGGTACGAACCTGATCGCTGCAACCACGCTTGGTGAAGGCGCTCAGAAAGCTGTGGAACTGGTCCAGAAAGCTGCTTGATCGCTGTTTCCATCCTTAAAACGTTTCCGTGCCACTCAGGGCGCACACATCCGTGCGCCCTCTTCTTTTCGGTAATTGCACCCTCAATCATGGGACAGAATAGAGAAAGATAATGACAGCAGCAAAACGTGCGTTTATTACCGGTGTGACCGGTCAGGATGGCAGTTACCTCGCCGAGTTTTTGCTCCAGCAGGGGTATCACGTCATCGGCATGGTGCGTCGCACCAGTACCGTCAACTTTGAGCGCATCAAGCATTTTCAGGACCAGATCACCCTGGCTTCGGCTGATTTGCTCGATGAGGTATCGCTGATCAGCGTGTTGCGTGAATATCGCCCAGATGAAGTGTATAATCTGGCTGCCCAGTCGTTTGTGCAGACATCGTGGGGTCAGCCCGTTTTTACGGGCGATGTAACCGCTCTGGGTGTTACGCGCTTGCTCGATGCGATTCGCGTTGTCGATCCCGATATGCGCTTCTATCAGGCATCCAGCAGTGAAATGTTTGGCAAAGTACGCGAAGTCCCGCAGAGCGAAAACACCCCCTTCTATCCACGTAGCCCCTACGGTGTGGCCAAAGTGTATGGGCATTGGATTACGGTGAATTACCGTGAGAGTTATCACTTGCATGCCAGCAGCGGCATTCTCTTTAATCACGAGAGTGAACGGCGTGGTCTGGAATTTGTCACCCGCAAAATTACCCATGCAGTCGCTCGTATTAAGCTGGGGCTGGACCATGAACTGCGATTGGGGAACCTGGATGCTCGCCGCGACTGGGGTTATGCGCCCGATTATGTGCGGGCTATGTGGCTGATGTTACAGCAGGATGAGCCGGGGGATTATGTGGTAGCTACGGGTGAGACCCATTCGGTGCGTGAGTTTGCCCAGTTTGCATTTGAGCATGTCGGGCTGGATTATCGCGATTATGTGGTACAGGATGAGCGTTTTATGCGCCCGGCTGAGGTTGATTTGCTGGTTGGTGATCGCCAACGAGCGCAGGAGGTGCTCGGCTGGCAACCCACGGTATCGTTTGCTGATCTCGTTCGTATCATGGTTGATGCTGATATACGGTCGCTTCAACCGAGCAAAACCTATGTATCAGCATAATGCCTCCATGGAGCTGCACCAAAACGAGCGGGGTGTATGAGCAATGCCCATGCACCCCGCTCGTTGGTCTGTTGATCCTGCGTTATCCTTCGTGACTCTGAGCCATGACGCTTGTTGCGCTATGGCTCACTCCAGACCTCCTGAAGCTCAACCCGCTCTTCCGCTGTTAACAATCGAAATGTTCCATCTTGGTTCAGGTACACGATTGTTTCACCGCGCACCGTTACCAGCAGATCAACATGACCATCTTGATTAACGTCGCGTAATGTTGGTAACGCAACGGCAAACGGTCCATCCATACCGACCAGATACGGCCCGGCTAAGACACTGAGACGATTGATATCGCCGCCAGGGATAACGAGCGTACTGATCTGTCCATCCATATTGAGCGTCATAATATGTGTGGGCATCTGGTGAGCATCGCCGTGGCCAACGTAGCCAGTAATCTGTGCCACCCGTGGAAACCCATACCGCATCGTGTCTACCTGCTGCTGTAGGTAGGTGCTACCTTGCTGTGCGACCAGCACCAGCACTGCTAGCGCCAGCACGTACATGCCTATCTTTAGCAGCAGTCCTCGTTTAAGCCAACGGAGGAGACGATACCCCCATACGGAAGCTCGCTCTGAAGCCATTGGCCGTGAAATAACTGCCATGGTATTCCTCCTTTCAAAAGAAGAAAGAGCGAGCATGCTCAGGGAAAAGGGTACATCAGCGTAAATAGTCATGAAGAATTAATTCTAGTATAACTCACTTTCAAGCATTTGTCTATTAGAAATGTGTAAGAATTTGAAGAAAAGCCACCTGTGTCTCAGCAGGGCGACGCGTTGGCGGCGCACGGTCACCGACTCGCCAGCAATACCCCAGTTATCGGTATCCACTTCGTCGATCACAACTGGTTTTGCCCAGCACACCACCAGCATCTGGGTTGCGCGGTGAATCTACCCTCTGTTCAGCCGAACGCCTTCACGGGAGATCTTACTGTTTACGTAAGGCATGGAGGTCTCTTGACGCTGCTCGCTGGCTGGCTCTATGCTGCAAATCCTGATGCTTACCGCAGTTGCGGCGGCCACCAGCGCAAATCAAAGCCGCAGCTGTGAACCGTAGGAATGACGGGCAGCTGTGGCTGTGAACCGTAGGCTCGGTAGCCGCGTATCCACGTCCCACGCAATGACGTGTGAACCTACCCCCACGCGGGGGGGATGCC
>JAAURD010000369.1 GCA_012034075.1 Chloroflexaceae bacterium
CTTTCCACCACATGGAACGCTACCGTGGTATCGCCACCCTCCTCCCTGTGGGAGAGGGGCCGGGATGAGGTTGAGAAGGGCCGGGGATGAGGGGTGGCGATCGGAACGCCACCGTGGTATCGCCACCCCTCTCCCCTTGTGGGAGAGGGGCCGGGGGTGAGGGGTTTCGAAGGGGCTGGGATGAGGGGGATAGGAGACTATGAGCAATTGGCAAACCTATTACACGTTCTATAACACGGATGACCCGCAACGCTGGGGGCGTAGTGAGATGCTCGCGCAGTTTGTGGTCACGCGTTCGTGGTTGGCCGAGATTCATCAACAGAGCAATGGGGTCTTGCGGGTGCTCGAACTTGGTTGTGGCGTCGGAGCACTCAGTCAATTGCATCGTGGATATGTGGGGCTTGATTTCTCATTACCGGCGTTGCAGCGGGTTCCAGGCCATGTACGTGTGTTGCAGGGTGATATGCAGTGCTTACCGTTTACCAGCAACAGTGTCGATTTTGCCTTTAGCTGGGCCGCGCTGGAGCATGTGCCACAGCCAGAGCGGGTCCTGGCCGAAATCGACCGGGTGTTGCATCGCGGCGGCATGCTGCTGCTGGCTCCGGCCTGGAATGTCCGTTCGTGGGCTGCCAAGGCGCTACCAATACGCCCATATGGCGAATTACGTTGGGACGAACGGCTGAGCAAGGCAACGATCCCGCTACGCAATAGCCTGCTCTGGCGTGGGAGTAAACTGCTGCCCCGGCGGCTGTGGCGTGAAGTGCGTCTGGCGCAGGGGCAACCGTTACCATTTGACTATCGCCAACTGGCGCCATCGCTGGTGCAGTACACTTACACCGATTGTGATGCCTTTAGCGCGATGGATCCGCATGCAGCAGTGGTCTACTTTGTGTCACGTGGCTATCGTTGTTTGAGCCACTCGACACGGCGGCAACGCTTGATGGCGCGGTATGAGCCAGTGATAGTCCAGAAGCCAGTAGCCTGATTTCTTTTAGCAGATAACCGGGAGCAAGTATGTGTGGTATTGTTGGCATTGCTGCGCAGCAACCGCAAATAAATACGGAATACCTTAGCGCCATGCGTGATACGATGGGACATCGCGGCCCTGATAGCGCTGGTGTCTGGTGGTCAACGGATAGGCGGATGGGGCTGGGCCACCGGCGACTGGCGATCATCGATCTTTCAGACGCGGGACATCAGCCCATGAGCGACCTGAGCGGCAGTTTATGGCTGGTCTTTAATGGGGAGATTTACAACTACCGCTCATTGCGACGAGAACTTGAATGGTGTGGCTATCCCTTTATGTCAGAGAGTGATAGCGAGGTGCTGTTGCAGGCGTATCGTGCCTGGGGCCATGAGTGTCTCGAACATCTCAATGGTATGTTTGCCTTTGGGTTGTATGACAGTAACAAGCGCGGGTTGCTGCTCGCGCGTGACCGCGCGGGCGAGAAACCGCTCTTTTACTATCAGCGGCAGGGTCGCCTGGTCTTTGCCTCGGAACTCAAAGCCTTGCTGGCCGACCCGAGTCTGCCGCGCCGTCTGGACCGCCGTGCATTGCAGTACTACCTGGCCTATGGCTACGTCCCCGCACCGTGGTGTCTGCTCCAGGGAGTACGGAAGCTGTGCGCCGGTGAGGCATTGTGGTATGAACTGGATAGCGATCAGAGCCGCACCTGGCGCTACTGGCGTGTACCAGAGCCGTATCAGCAGACAGCACCGGAAGACGATGCGGCGTTGCTCGAAGAACTGGACGTGTTGCTGCGTGACTCGGTCCGCCTGCGTCTGCATGCCGATGTGCCGGTCGGGCTGTTGCTCAGTGGCGGTGTCGATTCGAGTCTGGTGACCGCCATTGCGGCTGAGGTCGCTACCCAGCCGGTGCGAACGTTTACGGTGACCTTTCCAGGGGCCGGCCACTACAATGAGGCAACGTATGCACGGCAAGTGGCATGCGCCTATGGCACCGAGCACCACGAACTGGTCGCCGAGCCGGCCAGCGTTGAGCTTTTGCCGATGCTGGCAGCGCAGTATGATGAACCGATGGCTGATTCTTCGCTGCTGCCAACCTATCTCGTATCGCAGATGATTCGCAGCTATGCCACCGTGGCGCTGGGCGGTGACGGCGGGGATGAACTGTTTGGTGGGTATGTGACCTATGGTCGGCTGCACTGGCGGCAGTATGTCGATAGGTTGCTGCCCTTTTCTCTGCGCATGCTTGCTGGCGTGCTGGCAGCTGATCTGCTGCCGTTGGGGCTGAAGGGTCGAAATTATGCACTTGCGCTGCTGTCACCGCTGCCATTGAGCAATCTGCAAATCAACGCCTTTTTTGATGCAGCGGCGCGGCGACGCTTGCTCACCGCAGCGGATGGTCGTTGGAGTGGGGTAGACCTGGCGCCAGAGTGGCATACGCTGGCATGGCCCAAACACAGCGGAAGTTTGCTGCAACAGGCGACGGCGATTGATTTTCAGACCTATCTGGTCGATGATATTTTGGTCAAAGTTGATCGTGCCAGTATGCTTACATCGTTGGAAGTGCGTTCACCCTGGCTCGATCATCGGCTGATTGAATTTGCGCTGGGACGATTGCCCGACCGACTACGCGCAACGCCTGGGAAACGCAAAATCCTTTTGCGTCAGCTGGCGCAACGATTACTGCCATCAACGCTGAACCTGGAACGCAAGCAAGGGTTCTCGCTGCCGCTGGCCCGTTGGTTACAGGGTTGCTGGGGCGACTATGTGCAAGAGGTATTGGATGAAGCCGATCCGACGCTCTTTGATCCCGCCGCAATCCAACAACTGATCGACTGGCAACGGCGCGGCGGGTCACACAGTGAGCGATTGTTTGCGCTTACGATGTTTGAGCTGTGGCGACGACACTATACCATACAGGTGACATCATGAAAGCAACGTTATGCGAACTTCTGGCCTGCCCCAGTTGCGGTGGCGAACTGGAACTCTCGCTCCGCCTTCCGCCCGATCAGGGTCCGAACGGGTCGAAGGCAGGAACGGGATGGACGGTAGTA
>JAAURD010000104.1 GCA_012034075.1 Chloroflexaceae bacterium
CCAGCAGGGCTGGGGCGCACCATACCAGATCGTTCGGTCGGGGTAGGCATTGAACGCCAGTGCTGCCCGTGTGAACTGGTCCAGCAAAATCGGCAACGCCCCCTCACCGCGAAGTTCCTGTTCCTGTTCCAGCCAGCCACTCTGCATAATCCCTACTTCGTTGACACGGGCGTTGTAATCTTCGGGAAAAATCAGGGCATACTGGATCATGGGGGCTGCACTGATGAGCAGGGCGCCCAGCCAGACCAGCACCTCTGACCAACGCCGACGCCAGAAGGCCGAGCCGTCACGCACAGCCAGATAGAGCAACAGCGCGATCACCACGACGCCCGTAAAACGCGCACCAGCATAAAATACTGGGCCATGCCAACAACGACACCGCACAAGGCCCAGTCACGCCAGTTGCCCGTATCGTAACCGCGATACAAGAGCCAGAGCGCCAGTGCCACAAACAGCGTATCAGCAATCTGGTTTGAGCCAAGCCGTGAGTAATGAATATGATAATGGTAACATGCCAGCAGCACTGCTGTGGTAAGCGCCAGCGTAAGACTAAGCAACCGCCGTACCAATAAAAATGTACAGATGACCGAAAGCACACCCACCAGTGCCCATGGCAGGCGCAGTGCTAGGATCGTATTGCCCAGCGGACCAATCGTCAGTGCATTGTAATAAAAGCTCATCGTTGGCACACCCAGCCAGCCCGTCGAAAAGGGATTACGGATAGTACCATCAAGCACGCGCAATGCCTCAATCCCCTGTGAGCCTTCATCGCCCCCCAGCGTTTCTGGAATGCTTCCAAGCTGCCAGAACCGTGCCGCTATGGCCAGTAGCAGAATCGACCCGATTGCCAGAAAACTGAGCCGTCGCGGCCAGTGCCAGGACGCTACTGGCTTTTGCCACGGTGCTATCGACAGGACATAGAGCGTGATAGCTCCGACCCACAGCAGCAGACCCCAGTTGTAATCACTCGTAGCAATCTGATTTGCGGATAGCCAGAAGAGCAAGCCAGCGGTGAGCATCACGGCCAGCAGCAAACCGATGACTCGCCACGTTGTCTGTCGTTGCCACGCTACCAGGCCCTGATTGCCTGATCGCAATGGTCGCCCGGATCCGGTGGTATTGCTCGGCAACGCATTGCCAGTGGCACAAACAGAATAAAAGCGAGCATAAAGGCCAGAACCCCATGCCAGGAAAACGCCTGATCCGTCGAAAAGGCCCACTGACCAGCGACCGCCAGCAAGAGTACCGCCAGCAGCCATACCTGTTTGATCGGTTGCCATTGATTGGTAGAGAACTGATATTCTTCTTCAGATACGCCAGGCGTCGCCGCAACTGGAGCCACGGCGGCAACCTTGACACGCACTTCACGTGGCGCCGTGCCATCCAGCTCAACCTCACCCAGCAGCGTGCGTTGATCATCCTGGTCAACCAGCACCAGTTCGATGCGAGCAGATCGTTCTGCATCGGATGATCGTGATAACGGCTCTTCTTCTTGCGTCATAGCCTGCCGAAGCTCTCTATCAGGTTTCCGTTTCGCTCTTTATCTGCTCAACAATCCGTATTAGAGTCTGCTTACCGCCGCTTTGTGCTTCAACGCTTCCAAGCCGTACCTCCGTCTGATACGGAATCAGGATATCGCGTATCGATGCTTGCCATTTGCGTATGAGGTAAGCGACTCTTGCTTCGGTCCACACAGCTTCATCGGTTGCTTCTCTCATTGCCAATTTGTCTCTGTTGCGTTCCTTTCGCTTTCACAAGCGCGATTATACCATGAGCGTTCTACGCTCATGGTCTGCAGACCATGAGCGCCGATAGCGCATGTTCAACGTCTACTGGATCACTTTGTCGGCTATCACCACACAATTTCGGCCCAGCTTTTTGGCCTGGTAGAGTGCCACATCGGCTGCCTGGATCACTGCATCGGCACTGGTGCCATGCGTTGGAAAAGCCGCTACTCCAGCCGAAAAGGAGAGCGTCTGCAATCGTTTGTCATAACATGCAAAGTCTATCTGGTGAAAGGCCATCCGTAGTGCTTCAGCCTCTGTATATGCTTGTACCAGTGAGGTATCTGGCAGCACAATCAGAAACTCCTCACCACCATAACGGCAAACAATCCCATGACTGCGTGTCTGTGTCTGTAACAATTCGGCCAACCGACAGAGCACACAATCACCTATATCATGGCCAAAGGTATCATTGATCGCCTTAAAGTGATCCATATCGAGTAACAATAGACTTACTAGCTGTCCATATTGCTCTGCCCGTTCAAACTCATGCAGGACTATTTCTTCAAGATAGCGCCGATTAAACAGATTCGTTAATGGATCACGAATAGACTGCTGGCGCAACGTTTCACGCAGATTGAGATTAGCCAGTGCTACCGCAATGAGATCACCCACAGCATACGCCATTTGCTGCATAGCCAATGAACGTGTCGATTCAACGCTGGTCGATTGTACGTGAAACAGCCCCAGGGTATTGCCCTCAGCATGCAATGGTACACACACACTCAAAGCTGCTTGCAGGTTGGGTTGCTCACAACATGTCTGAGACAGTCCATGAAACCCGACACAGTGCTGATTTCGCTGGATACTCCAGCAATCTGGCACTGCCATGGTTGGGCTTATCGTGCCATTACCCCAGTGCATACACGCCTCAAGCAATGGCTGATCGGGATGGTTGAGATAGAGCACGCCAGACTCTTCAGCAAAAATCTGCTGGCATTGGCGTTCAATCACTTGCTGCATTTCTTCCCAATGATTGCAGGCAAACAGTTGTGAACTCAGCTGGTTCAGGGCTGCCACGCTCTGGTTAAACCATTCTAATTCATGCACCTTGCGGAGTAGCTGATGGTTCGCGGTACGCAATGCCTCATGCATTCGTTGCCGTTCAAACATCTCTTGATACAGCGCACCATTCATCTGACTCAAACGTTCATTTGCCGATGAAAGCTCACTTGTTCGCTCATGAACCAACGTTTCTAGATTCTGACGGTGTTGGCGTAATGCTGCTTCGACTCGTTTTTGTTCGGTAATATCACGCAAAATCTCTATGGCGCCGGCTATCTCACCTCTGGCATTATAGAGGGCAACCGCTATGGTGTGTACATACAATGAACGACCAGAAACCATCGTAATGGCTGTTTCAGCTACCAACCGATGCGGTTCGTAGCGAACAAAGAGATCATAACTCGCCTCATACGCCGGTACTGGTATCAACACCATATCAACCAGGACTGGTCGGCGCTCACCATAAAACGGCAGTGCATAGGCGTAATCACCCTGTCCCAGCATGTCTTCGGCAGCAACATCGGTGAGCATTTCCATGGCTCGATTCCAGGCAATCACGCGGCCTTCGGTGTCGATGACCAGCATGGCATCGGGTGAGAAATCGATAATATCTGCAAGCCGTCGTTGTGATTCACGCAACGCCTCCTCGGCGTGCTCACGTTCAACAATCCGTTGTTCCAGGTTCTGTATCAGCGCTTGCAATTGCATCGTCATGCTCTGAAAGGCACAGGCCAGCTGTCCCACCTCATCACTGCCTTTGAACAGCGGAACTTGTTCGAGCTTGCTGTTGGCAATTGCTGTTGCAGTGTTCGTCAATACCCGAATAGGTCGCAGTGCCCGACCCAGCGTGATCCAGACCAGCACCAGCAAGACCAGCATACCAACCAACAGTGCCAACTGGGTGACATGTTGAAACCGCATCAGTGGTGCCAGCAAGTCAGCCTCCTGCTGTTGTACAATCACGCCCCAACCGTTCTCCAGCGTGCCAAGGTAAGCCCGCCATGGCGGCCGTGTTCATCTGTAAACTGGTACAGACCCTGATGCCCTTGACGTAATGCTACTACTGGCGGTGTATCGCTCAAATCATACAGGCCCTGGACCGTATCAAGGTCCGGATGGGCTACCGCCATATTATGCTGGTCAATGACATAGGCAAAACCAGTCTCAAGCAGCCGTAGTGCCTCAACTTGATCGCTCAGATTAACCAATGTTGAGGCAAACATGCCAACACCAACGATATCACCAGCAGCGTTCCGGATCGGCATACTCACGACGAGCGCCGGTTCTGCTGATGTGCGACCGATCAAGCTCTGAAAGACAACCGGGCTGCCAGCCCGTGCCTGTTGAAACCAGTCCCGATCGCCATATGCTTTCATGCCTTCGTTGTCGCTCCGTGCGACATTGTCTCCTTGCAGATTGACCGTACTCGCAAGATACATATGGGGATGTGCCAGAATCATATTGCGCAACAGTGGTTCTTGTTTGCTCCGCTCCATACGCACCATATCCGGGTGCAGGAGCAGTTGATGCAGCGAAGCAACATTGAGCGATAACCAGGTCTGGGTATGTACTGCCAGGGCCTCATGGGCAAACTGGATTTTCTCGTTGGTTTCGTGTTCTATCTGCTCACTGGCTTCATGCATCAAAAAGATCGCCAGGAAGATGATCAAGGGCATTACAATAGCCAGGGTAAGCAGCGTCAATCGAGTCTGTAATAGTATACGAATCATCATCATACCACCGAACTAGGCGCGCTCCAGCCTGCTCACAACACATCAGGGAGCACTGCCGCGTTGACTCGTAGTCACTCACACCTGGAGCAGTTGGAAGAAGCGAAGCAACCCATCTGGAGCACCAGAACCGTCTCAGAAAGAGCGTTGCCACTACAGAGGGACTGCCATGCGTGTATCTCTCTTGTAGCTTTGTATTATGAAACAGTCACGCCTATTGTGCAAATGATCTAGGAGTTACGACAAGACCCAGTTATTGCTTACCATATGCACACCGATGGTGCAGGTACAACGGAACGTCAGTTGCTGAGCACCATCATGGGTAAACCAGCCGGTACCGTCCTCTACTATTTCTATCATGTTCGGCCTATTGCATTGAATCGCGATATCGAGTACAATAAGAACAGAAATGGAATACACAACATAATCTCTACCACTGCGATGTTCTATCGTAATGGTGAAGACATTGACACAATGGGGTGACACCAGAACCAGCAACCAGGCGTTGCTGGTCGTTTAGAATGAAAAGTCCTTTTTTTGTTTCTTCTTATGATTGAGAATCGAAGGAGTGTGCCATGCCAACGTATGTGTATACCTGTGATGAGTGTGGAAAACAATTTGAACAGTTTCAAAGCTTTAAGGATGAACCGCTCGGACAATGCCCCTGCCCCAACCGCAGCCAGCAGGTACGTCGCGTCTTTCAGCCCGTTGGTATCGTGTTTAAAGGCTCCGGCTGGTATGTTACCGATAGCCGCAATACCAACAGTGCCAGCACTACCAGCAAGAGTACTGTATCAAATGACAGTGGCAATATACCAGAGAGCAGCAAGAACGAGCGTGAGAGCAGCGCAAAGAGCGAGAATGGCGACACATCTGCTCCCGTAAAGCAACCCGAAACAACCGCATCAAATGATTAGTATCGGTGTCAATACGGTCCGGTGGGCGGTTACAATGCCCTCGGACCAGCATACTTCACGGTTACGAACACTGAATATACCCGATGGCGCATCACACAGAGCCACCACCCATGGCGGCATCTCTGCTGGTGTGTCGCACATCCCAGATCGCCCCTAGAACACTATGCACGATTTTGAACAGTTTGATCACTACCAGATACTGGGGGTTGAACGCAACGCCACAGCTGATGAAATCAAACGGGCCTATCGTCGGCAGATGGCGCAGCACCATCCGGATCGCTATGCCAATGCCTCATCGGACGAACAAGAGTATGCCCGTGAGCGTAGTCTGCGCATTAACGAGGCCTATCGTGTGTTAAGTGACTTCCATGCACGGGCAAAGTATAACCACGAGAACCCGCTCAATGCCACGGCACAACGCGCCAAACCCAAAGCATCGTCGTCAACCAATCGTGCCGCGTCGCGCAAAAACACCCCCCCGCGTGACCATCAGGCCGAGCTGTATCAGCAGGCACGCAGCCATCTGGATGCTGGTCGCCCGGTTGAAGCCGCCGCCGCCTTGCGTGAACTGCAACAGATGAACCCATTTTATCGTGACAGTGCAGCATTGCTGGCCCAGGCCGAGCGTGCCAGCATGCCGGTCCCACAGCGCGGTCATCATCGGCGCCGGCCCAGGCAAGCCAGAAGCGCCGACCGCCCTGGCTGTTCTGGGCAATTGGCGGTGGCAGCATCGTCATTGTCCTGGGCCTGCTGTTTGCACTCCAGGGGCTACCAGGGGACAGTAGTAGTGCCAATGTGGTAATTCCACCAACAACCGGTTCAATCGCGGTAGAAACACCCACCAGTGCTTTGGTGATTGAACCCACCGCGCAACCCACGGCGGTGATTGAACCCACCGCGCAACCCACGGCGGTGCTTGAACCGACGGCTGGGCCAATGATTGAACCCACGGCAATCATTGAGCCAGCCTTAGAACCTACCACTCCACCGACCATCGAGCCGACGACCGAACCGACTGTCAGACCAACGGCCGAACCGACAGCTGCACCACCCAGTGCCCCGGTTGAGGCAGGTACGCCCCTCTTAACCACAGCACTGACTGCCGATGCTGAAGGCTGGCCGGTTCAGGCAGGCGCTGGCTGGAGTGTTGGCTTTGAGAATGGCGCCTACCGCATGACCGCAGCCGCGGGTGCTGGCACTATCTGGAGCTATCGGTTTGGGCCAGCCGAAACCGATGTGACCATTGGTGTTGATGTACAGGTACGCAGCGGTGACGCCGGTTTGCTCTTTCGTTTTGTTGATCCGCAGAACTATCTCGCGTTTTTAGTTGACCCGGCCACCCAACGCTATCGTCTGGAGCGCAGTCTGGGTGGACAGATTACCATTCTGCAAGAAGGTCCGAGCGAGGCGATTCAGTCTGGGAACAGGGCACAGAACCGGCTGGTGGTGCGAATCACGGGTGAAACCGTCGAACTCTTTATCAATGGGCAATCGGTGACCCAGACAACCGTTGCTGGTGCAGGCTTCAGCAATCTCTTCGGTCTGGTCGTCGTTGCCAATGCCATCGAGGCCGATGCCCGCTTCCAACACGTTGAAGTGCGCACGCTCAACGCAGCCGTATCACCCGAAGCATCGATCAGCCAATGAACGTGATGAACGCAAGAGCCTGGAGATGAAAAGACCCAACCGCCTATGATCGAAGTAAAGTTCACCCCATGGCGCATGGCCTATATCAAGCAGAGTGAAGGACAAACGCCGATCAGCACCGATGATGAGCAGTGTGTGCTGTGTGCGTTGCATCTGGCGCCGGTCACCGATGATCTCACCAACCTCGTCCTTTATCGCGGCAACACCTGCTATGTTGTGATGAACCTGTATCCCTACAATTCGGGTCATCTCATGGTTGTATCCTATCAACACACGGCCGACCTGGCTCAGTTGGATGTAATCTGCGCCAATGAACTCTTTCACCTGAGCCAGCAGTGTGTGCATATTCTCACCGAGGCGTTTCATCCCCATGGCTTTAACCTGGGCATGAATCTCGGGCGTACTGCCGGTGCGGGCATTGCCGACCATCTCCACATGCATATTGTGCCACGCTGGAACGGCGACACCAACTTTATGCCCCTCGTTGGCGGCACCAAACTCATCCCCGTAGAACTGCAAGAGACGTATGCCCAGCTTCGTCCCCATTTTGATCAATTGCCCTCAACCAGTACCACATAAACCAGAAACCGGCGGTGCAGTATGACCAGAGCACCACACAGCATCACTGATCAAGCGTAATATTGATCAGATCAACCAGATTCTCGACTGAAAAGGGCTTTTGCAGGATTACCGCGCCTTCATCCTCCATATCGGCAAACCAGGGCTTACGGTTCAACGCCGTTATCACCACAATGGGAATGCCATCATCCTGCACCCGTTCTTTGATCTGCTGAAACATCTCAAAACCATCCATCATCGGCATCATAATATCCGTCACAATCAGGCTCGGCTGAAGTGTCGTCAGTCTGGATAATCCTTCCTGACCATCAAATGATTGGATAACCTCATACCCCGCTCGCCGTAGCGCGAGATACATCATCCGCTGTAAGCTCTGGTCATCGTCAATCACGAGTATGGTTCCTCTGGTCTCGGTCATTGTGTGCTCCCTCTTAGCGTGTGCTTTGCTACTGTCCAGTTACCTGGGGATATCAATTGATGTGGGCACACACCGATTGTTGCCATCTCTCTCGATTATACCAGAGGATGAAATACTTTTGCAACGCAGATGCTTTTGCAGCAACGCACGAGTTTGCGTCGTAGGCTGAAGAAGCCCGCGTTTAGCTGTTGAGTACAGAGCCTGCGGCAAGCAAGCCAATAGTAAGCAGACTTACCCCAACTTCTTGCAGTCCGATACGGGCAACCCACACCTCTCGCTGTGATGGGGGTAGCCCCCATACAGCACGCATGATCAGCATGATACCAATGGCAATCGCTTTGAACCGGAGATGTTCGGCTCCTGGTTGACAGTGAACCATGAGGCTGACTCTTTCGTCTTCATGCATATGCCAATGATGTCTGCTGGCAGCATACCACAACACTGTGTTGCTGTCTTGGCGTTTGCACAAACAGATGTGATTGCATTGAGGAGCCAATCCAACGTATGCCAACGTGTCCGGCAGCGATGACGGCAGTTACCGTGAGATGATGTCTGAAAATGGATTTCTGCACGGTATTGAACTATTAAAAACTCCGGAAACAGGAATCCAACAAAAATAACCCATTTTGCCTCTTGACATTGGTCGTAACCCATGCTATACTACAATCAACAACAGAAAAGGGGGGTAGCGTGTTCTGACCGTACTGGCGTACACGGTAAAAGTCTCATCAACAAGAAAGGTCTTGGAGCGTGCTTTGACCAGATTAACGTACACCATTGGCTAAAGCAACTGCACGTTGCGAACCGGTCCGAATCCGGAAGTGCAAACACCGCCGGCGCAACTTGCACGCTACTCCCTTCCTGACTCTCTTGCTGTATCGAACATAACAGGCGTACCCTGACCCGTACAGCATACACGCACTGTTCATGCGAAGGTCGCAGGTTCGAGTCCTGCCTCGCCCGCCACCATGGGCGAGTAGCTCAGATGGGTAGAGCATCAACAACTGCTGTTCAAACTTGTACGCCTGTCCCGTTTTCATTTGTAGAGCGTACATCGACCAGAGCTAAAGGAGGTGATGGCCTATGGCACAACCACACGATATTTCATTGCATGTCCGGTTTAATGGGCAGAGCGAAGAGCTTGACCTGGCAGTATTGCACCTTGGTGCGGATGTCAGCGATACTGCTCTCCGTGAGGCGCTGGCCCGCCACTACGATTGCAGCCAGGAAGCACTCGATGAGTATGTGATTGTACGTGAACCACAGGCTATCATCGTTCGTCCGCTTGCCATCTATGGCTGACAAAGTGCGGGCCAGCCGTAACCGCACTCTTTGAGACGACTGAACCAGGGGAACAAACGCACGACACAGTACGCTGCGCCGTTACGGATTGCGGCACAGCGCAACAGCAAACGTGTATCTGCTATCAAGGGGGAGTCTCATGACTGAAATTGATCTGCGCGTTCAGGTTCTGAACTCCTTTCTCACCACACCCCATGGCAAACTCGCCGACGTGGCGCCCATGCATCGCCAGGGTATGGAATGGGATCCCCTGTTTTATATGCATCTCGCCGCCTGGTATAACGACCATGGCGAAGTGCGTGATCATAAAGTGCTGTTTGTGGCCCACCTGCTCACCAGCGATATTGAGCAGCACCGTGATGCGGGTTGGATGCTTTTGCAGCGTCTGCCCGTGCATATGATCAGTGCTGCGCTGGACCATGCCAAACAGGTCATCGGCAAAGTGCCGCGTAGCTTTAAAAGCGCGATTGAGTATGCACTGCGCGGCTTAGAACAAAACCCCCAGCGCTTTGACCGCACCGCTTTGCGTTCGCACAAGCATCTTAAGCATCTCTACGCCAGCCTGCGCATTGCGCCCGGCCCACGCGCACAGGCAATCCTGTTTGATGAGCAGCCACCCGCCGATAGCCCGCTGGTACAGCTCAAGGTGCTGGCCCAGACTGATGATCCAGGTGAGCAGGCGCGGATCATTGTCGAGCATCGCATCCCGTACACCACCGCCGTGGGTGCGCTCAAGGTCATGTCGCCCAGTGTGTTGGTTGCCCTGATTGATGTCATGACCCCGCAAGAAGTGATCAACCATCTGGCGTCACTGCAAAAGCGCGGCGCCTTTGACCATCCAGAGGTCAAGGCGTTGATCGAAGCACGTCTGCGTGAAGCCGAAGATGACGGACGGGTCTCGACGCTCAAAGCCACCCGTGCTATCGCCAGCACCAACCTGGATGACGACACCCGCACCGTGCTCACCGATGTGACCGACCGCCGGGTGGCCCAGATTGCCCGCATTGACAAGCCCACCGCGCTCTTTGTTGATAAGAGCAGTAGTATGACCGAGGCTATCGAGGTTGCCAAGGAGGTAGCGGCGATGGTCAGTGCTATCTGCACCGACTTTCGGGTGCTGGCTTTTGATAGCGAGGTGTTTGAGGTGAAGGCACGCGGTCATAGCCGTAGCGATTGGGAAAAGGCCTTTGCGTTAATCCGCGCTCAGGGCAGTACCAGCATTGGCGCACCGCTAGCAAAGCTGGCCCGTGAACGCCATTATGTCGAGCAGGTCATCATTATCACTGATATGGGGGACAACACGGCGCCGCTCTTTGATCAGGCCTATGGTGAGTATACCGCTGCGTTGGGTCTGGGGCCACAGGTGGTCATCGTTGGTGTGGGTGGGCAAAATAGCCACTTTCTGAACCGTTTGCGTTCGATCAATGTACCGCTGACGGTGTGGGAGTTTCGCGGCGATTATTACAGCTTGCCCAATCTGCTGCCGCTGCTGGCGATGCCCAGCCGCGCTGAGTTGGTTGAGCAGATTATGGCGATTGATGTGCCGCTACGCTCAGTGCAGTGATACGCCCTCCTGTCTCCGTATAAAAAACACCAGACCAAAGCAGAGCAGTTCCGCAACCGTCAGCCAGACACGGGCCATCAGTGCCAGCAGGAGTGCCATCGGCACGGGTATCAGCAAGCTCAGGAGATAGCTCAGGACACCTTCGCGCACGCCCAACCCACTGGGCGTAATAAAGCTGAGAAAGCCGAGCGCCCAGGCCAGGCTAAACATACCCATTACTTGCGGTAAACTGGTTAGCGGGAGCGGGTAAACCGACCATATCAGCAGGTACAGACTCAGACCACAAATAGTCCATCCAGCCGCATACCCTGGTAAGAGCAGCAACAACGCTCGCCGTGAAAGCATCGTGTGGGTTGCGGTACTCCCGCTCCGGCGAAAGAGCCAGTCAATCGGGTACTGCAAGAGTTGCGGCCAGGAATACGCCACCAGCAACGGCAGCAGCAACAACGTCCATAGCACCACTGCGTCAGACGTGCCCCAGAAAAACAGCGAGAGCGCGGTGAGCAACAATGCCCCGGTCACCGTCTGCAGCGTCTCAAAGAGCAGGCTTATACTGAGCGGTTGCGCCGCTACCCCGGCCTCACCGAGCCAGATAGGCGCGACCCAGCAGATGCCATATGTTGCCCGGTGCATAGCGCACAATCTGTGAGAGAAACCAGATGCGAATGGCCTGCCAGGCTGTCAGGGGGGCATCCAGCTGTGTGAGGGTCAAGCCCCAGAGCAGGGCAAAGAGCGTTAGACAACCACAGCCACAGAGCAGTGCCAGCACCACTGGCAGGGGCGCCACGGTTAGCCCAGCCAGTTGCGGCCAGGCCAGCCACAGCTGGCGTATGATATAGCCCAGCGAGATCAGAGACAGGGCTATTCCGGCTATTCTGAACAGGCCGCGATAGCGCTGGATCATGGAGCGTACCCATTCACCAGGTACGCTGACGCAGCGGCCATCAGGTTGCGGCCTTGCGACAGAGTGCCAGCAAATCCAGGCGGTTGGCGGCATCAGACATGACCACGCGGTAACTGGTAGCATCGTCGTCCTGTTCCAGGTCAGCGGTACGCTGTTGTTGCGCTGCCCGTCCACTGAGCCGCTTGACCCAACCGCCGATGAGCGGCAGCAGACCTTCGGGGACGGCCTCGCGCAGCCGCAAGACATCGAGCATTGCGACGCGTTGCGCCCAACGCACCCGTTCCAGTTCATACGCGTAGACGGCATCATTTGCACAGATAGAAGCTATTTGGACATGTGCAAATGACTGGTGCAGGACATGTTTTAGACCATTGCTGTGATACTCGCGGATATGGAAGCGGTTCCAGGGGCGCTGACCAGGCTTCAGCCGGTGTGTACGGTCAGGCGTGCTGACCAGCAGCAAGCCGCCCGGCCGCAGCACGCGGTACGCTTCGGCAACAAACAGCCGATCATCCAGCACATGCTCTATCACCTGAAACGAGACTACCACATCCAAGCTGGCAGAGGCGAGCGGCAGCTCACAGCCATCATACAGGCTAAAGCAGCCGTGCGCCAGTTGATAGGTCTGGGTGGCATGGCGTATTGATTCACGATTAACATCCAAACCAATGATGGAACGGGCGCGGAAGGAGAGCATACTCGTCCCATAACCTGCGCCACAGCCCAGATCGAGCACATTGCTCTGCAGCCCAATCTGCCGATGGGCAAAGGTATAGGCCACTAGATGACGCAAATACATGAGGTAGGCGTCGCGTGATTCGATATCGGTCGCTATGACCCGTTCGCCGGTTGCTGCTGGTGTGTGTTTCATGCTTGTTCCGCCATTTCTGGTTTGCTGTGCTGAAGCGGTCGTGGTTTCTGTGCTACGGCAATCAGGCCCATGCCCCATGGCAGTCGGTTAAACAGATGATCGGTTTGAAAGAGCCAGTACAACACGTGGCTGGCTAGCTGCTTGCGCCAGCCCTGTACCGCCAGGGCCGAAGCGGGCGACTCTGCGAGCCAGGCTTGCCGCACATGCGGCTGGTAGATATAGCGGTGGAAGAGTCGCACGGTTGGAAAGCCAAAATGGTGCAACTGCAGCGGTACCAAGTGCTCCGCCTGAAGCCGCTGGCGCAGCTCCGGCAGACGGTAGCGCCGCACATGGCCAGCCCAATCGTCAATCCAGTCCCACTGCTGCGGGTCGGCCGGCACACTGATCACTGCAATGCCGCCAGGCGCAAGCACCCGCCAGATTTCACGCAGCGCAGTCCGGTCATCGCTGAGATGCTCGAGCACCTCGCCAGCAATCACGACATTAAACTGGCCATCGGCGTAGGGTAGGCGGGTGATATCGCCGCGCATCAGCTGGAGTCTGGCTGCATCGGGCTGACCGGCCAGATAGGAGATAAACTCGGCCGACAGGTCAAGTGCTGTCACATCCCAGCCGGAGGCAGCCAGCCGACGGGCCAGGCTGCCGCCACCACAGGCAGCATCGAGCACACGGAGACCACTTACATGCTGTTGCACCGCCCGAAAGAGATACTCTTCGCGAAAGCGATGGCGTGGGCCAAAAAACTCAGGTTGTGTACCCCAGCGCATGGTGGCCTGGGGCAGCAGGCCGGGCAGCACCTGTGCCAGGCTCCGACGAATAGCATCGGCCTGACAGTCCAGCCGGTAGCGCTGCCAGAACGCCTGATAGCCCTGTTGCGCCAGGCCCTCGCGCACATCGGGATGGTCTATCAGATAGCGAATCTGCTGTGCCAGATCAGCCGCATCACCGGGCTGACTCACCCAGATTTCGCGCCCGACGGCAAACGCGCTGCGAATGGCAGCGGTATCGGCGGTGATGACGGGACGACCCACGGCCAACGCTTGAAAGACCTTGTTGGGGATAACTCGGTCGGCCTTGGCTGAATCGCCAAAGATGCCCAGACAGAGGGTCGCCTGAGCATAGCGCCAGGGCAAGCGCTCATACTCAATCCAGTCGATCAGCGTCACGTTGGTGAGGGCCAGTTCCTGCGCCAGCCGATGCACGAGATCGTGCTGCTGCCCGGAACCAATCACGGTGAGATGCACCGGCGCATCCCGCAGCAGTGCCGCCGCATGCAGAATCGTCTCGCTGCCCTGCAGCGGGATGAGCTTGCCAACAAAGACAACATCAAAGGGTTGCTGTGCGTGATGCACAGGCTCTTCCACCGGGCGAAAGAGCCGATCATCGGTACCTACCGGCACCACCGATAGGCGCTCAGGTGGCAATTTGAAGGTCTGACAAAAGTACTCCACGTTCTCCGGGGTGTCCAGGATACTATGATCGGCGGCATGGCAAGCAAGCGCATCGAGCCACCAGAAGAGCCGACCCGTCATGGAACGCGGCACTACCAGGTTGCGATCATCACAGAAGGTGTCATAGAGCGAGAGCATAGGGTTAAAGACCAGCGGTACCGCACGCAAACGGCTGAGGCCCCAGGCCAGGAGCATATCGAGCTGCCCGATATAGCCCACCATCAACACATCATGGGCCGGCATACGCCAGTAGCGCAGCAGCAACCCGACATACGCTAGAACCACCCGCAATGCCATGGTCACTGCGGCCAGTCCGCGATAGACGCCACTCTTATCGCGTTTGCCCTGCCAGATCGATGCATGGCATTCATAGACAATCAGGCCGGAGCGTCGCATGGCCTCGATCATCAAGGCATTGCGGGGATAATCGCGTTCATAGGTGCCAAAATAACAAATACGCATGGCAACTCAATTTCTTTTCCGTCTTTATGTCCTGCACTTACTACAGTGTTGCGTTCATCTCTGTCGCAATTCCTTCACGGATCAGACGTAGGTGCGGCTTGCAGCCGCACGCGCTCTCAAATCGCATCCAAACGTGCGCCGCCAGGGTCCTCAGGACAGCAGGTTCTGTGCCAATTTCGGCAATCATTGCTGCAATGCGGTACGAAGGACACGCCCGTGTGGTGGATAGGTTGCGCGGCTACAAGCCGCGCCTACGGTCTCGCTGGTATTCCCGGGACGGTCACCAGCGCGGTGGACAGGTTGCGCGGCTACAAGCCGCGCCTACGTTCCTTTAGTGTCCGTGCACTTACGTACAGTGTTGCGTTCCATCTC
>JAAURD010000105.1 GCA_012034075.1 Chloroflexaceae bacterium
GTCGTAGGTGCGGCTTGCAACGCCGCACGCGCGTAGGGGCGTCGGTCTCTGGCACGCCCAGTTTGTTGGCTTCGGCTGCAACGCCGCACACGCGTAGGGGCGTCAGCGTGCTGCGCCCAATGACTCCGTGTCCTAATCGAAGCGTCTACCCGTGATCACCCAAATTTGGTATGATTGATAGCGCGGTGCCGCCGCAGGGTTGCCAGCGGACCAGGGGCTGGCCCCAGCCAGGGAGCCAACTCTGCGAGCGCCGCAGTACGCCGCGCCTGAATGCTCTGCCGTTGGGCCAGCAGAGCTGGCAATTCAGCAAGCACCGCCAGACGACCGGCGGCCATGGCGGTGTGACCCTGGTATAGCGCAAAGAGCAACGCCAACATATCATAGCGCACAATCAGCGGCAGGCATGCCGCCAGTAACGGCCACGGCCAACAGCGCAGCAGCACCCGCAGACGGTTGCGGGCAAGCCAGCGCTGCTTTAAGCTGCTACCGCTGGCTGAAACGACATGGCGGGCACGGGCCTGGGGCGCCAGCCAGCACTCCCAACCGCGCAACCGCGCCCGCCATGCCAGATCAGCATCTTCCAGATAGCTAAAGAAGGACTCAGCAAACAGCCCAATATCATCGAGCATGGCCCGTGAGAGCAGGGCCAGCGCACCGCTCGGCCCAAAAATTGGCTGTTGTGCCGCTGGTAACGTGCTCACCGGTTGACCAATGCAGCGGTCAATCGCTACCCCATCACGCTGCATGGCAATACCGGCCGAAGCGATAATCGCTGGCCGGCGGCTGAAGGTCAGCACCCCGCCGACCATGCCGATACGCGGAGACTGCTGCCAGGTCTGATACAGTGCGTGCAGACAGCCCGGTTCAAGCATGGCATCGTCATTGCAGAGCAACAGCAGCGGGTGGCGGGCAATGCTCAGCCCTGCATTGGTGCCGCCAGCAAAGCCACGATTCACTGGTAGCTCAAGCAAACGCACATCTGGTGCGTTCTGACGTGCCCAGGCCGCGGCGCCATCACGTGAGGCATTATCCACTAGAATGATTTCATCGGCGGCGGTCAACTGAGCGCGTAACGCCGCCAGACAGGCTGGCAGATAGCGCCGGCCCTGCCAGGTCGGTATTACCACAGAGATAGGCGGACGTGCATTGTGCTGAGCGGACGAATGGAGTATCATATCAAATGGCAAGCATCGATACGCGATAGACTGATTCCGTATCAGACGTAAGTGCGTGCTTGCAGCCGCACAGCGGTATATACCGCACGCGACGGTCGATCATACACACGCGTTCTCCATGACCGGTATGTGCCATCTTTATGTCATCGAAGGCAGCACAAAGTCGTAGGCGCGGCTTGCAGCCGCGCTCACGTTCCACCGCACGCGCTGTTTCCATACCGAGCTCCATCATGGTCAATGGTCAATTGATACCCGACACGGTGCGGTCGTGCCGACCGCCACCCCTCATCCCCGGCCCTTCTCCCCTTGTGGGAGAAGGGAGAGTGAAGCGCACTCCAACGCTTCAACGCCCTAACCACTAGCCGCGATAGACTCGCCCCTGTTCGACGCGCCATCGGTCAACGGCGGAGAGAAAATCGCCGTCGAATGTGCCGAGATCGGTGCTGCTGACGATGGTTTGCTGGTGCGGATGGCGAATGGCTTCAAGGGTGTATTTGCGCCGTTGTAAATCGAGTTCGCTCAAGACATCATCGAGCAGCAAGATCGGCGCATCGCCACTGCGCATGCGCATCAACTCAACTTCGGCGAGCTTGAGTGCCAGCGCAACGCTGCGCTGCTGCCCACGCGAACCGTACCGGCCCAGATCAACGTTGCCTACCGTAAAGAGCAGATCATCACGTTGCGGCCCAACCAGCGTCTGCCCGCGTTTTAGCTCTTCCGAACGGCGCTGCTGCAATGTTTGCCGAAACTGCTCGACCAGGTGATGGGCTTCGGTCATGCCTGCAAAATCAAAGCTCGGTCGATAGGCTATGTGCAATTCCTGGGCTTCACCGGTATTGGCCTGGAAGATAGGTTTGATCAAGGTGTTTACATCGGCCACCGCCTGCAAACGCTCGGCCAGGACATAGCCGCCTGCGGTGATCATCTCGTCATCCCAGTAGGCAAGCTCTTCATCAACAGAGCGTAAGGTACGACGCCGCTCACGCCAGGCACGGAGCATGGCATTGCGCGTCTGGACCAGTTTGTTGTAGCGCGATAACGTTCGCACATAGTGTGGATCAAGCTGTGAAAGTGTCATATCGAGGTAGCGTCGCCGATTGGAGGGCGCACCATCGACAAGGGTCAGATCGTCTGGTGTAAACAGAACCACACGCAGCTGACCGATTAAGTCAAGCGCTCGTACCACGCGTTGATTCAGGCGCACGAGTTTTTGCGAACCACCACCACTGTTCTCATGCTGTTCCTGCGAACGTAACTGAATCAGGACTTCGATCTTGATGTAACCGGACACTTGCTGCACGTCTGCTGCTATTCGTGCAAAGGGGGGGGCGACGGCCTCTTCACGAGCATGCCAGTTGACCAATTCGCGGTCATTTGTTGTGCGCGGTGAACGGGTTGTTGCCAGATAAAAGAGTGCCTCAAGCAGGCTGGTTTTGCCCGAAGCATTATTACCATAGATCAAGCTGACGCCGGGTCCAGGCGTAAACTCGAGCTGTTCGTAATTGCGAAAATGGCGCAGACTAAGATTGAGGATATGCATACGCACGCCTACTACAGGAATATCTGACTCAACGTGCGCACACAACCGACCAAATCGATCTACATGCGCAAAAGCTCGACCGACTGGAGCGCTTCAATATCACCACATCCGCTGCAAAACATGGCTACTCGTAGCTCAGTGACAAACCCTTGCAGGACATCGATGACTGCGCTGCTGCCCTGCTCATGAATAGCTGAGCCAAGCACCGAGCGTGCAGTACCTACCATATTGGCCCCCAGGGCCAGTGCCTTGGCCGCATCAATGCCACTGCGCACACCACCACTGCCAATAATGGTCACATCGGCAAAAGCCGAGCGTATCTGGCGAATTGCCTCAGTGGTAGGTATGCCCCAGCCAGCAAAGGCGCCTGCAATACCAGCGGCCTGTGGGGTCTTCTGGCGAAAGCGCTCCACTTCGCTCCAGCTGGTGCCACCAGCACCAGCCACATCAATAACCCGCACGCCAACATCATAGAGGCGGCGAGCATCGTGCAGACCAATGCCATTGCCTACTTCTTTGGCAATCACGGGCACAGATAAGGCACGACAAATTTGTTCGATACGCGCCAGCAATCCCTTAAAATTGACATCTCCTTCTGGTTGAACGGCTTCTTGCAGTGGATTGAGATGCAACACCAGGGCATCTGCTTCGATCATATCAACAGCGCGTTGACACTGCTCGACACCAAAACCATAGTTGAGCTGAACAGCACCGAGATTTGCCAGCAATGGGATATGTGGTGCGACACGGCGCACCTGATAGGTGTAGGCCAGTCGCTCATCGACAACAGCGGCACGTTGTGAGCCAACACCCATGGCCAGGCCAAGGTACTCAGCAGCTTCGGCCAGCGCAAGGTTGATACGTTCGGTTTCGTGAGCACCACCGGTCATGGAACTAATCAACAGTGGAGCTTTGACCGTTTTGTTTAAAAAGGTCGTTGTCGTATCAACTTCCGAGAGATCCAACTCAGGTAGAGCGGTGTGGGGCAGATGGTAGGCGGCAAAACCAGTGGTAATGCCTTTGGCGGCAATATCTTCATTGAGCACAATGCGAATATGATCAAGTTTGCGCCCTTCAATCGGACTAGAGTCGGGCATATTGGGCAATCCTTACCTAGTTTCGATGGGTTGCACCGAGGCTTATCAAATCATACCAGCAAACCCTGCGTGCGTCAACCAGCAGGCAATGATAGGCAAGAATCATCATGGTATCAGGTATCTGTAAGGTTTATGCAGGAACACCGGAGGCACCAGAGTCGTTTATCTCTCTGTTCATCCAGATCATCGCAGGTATCCTGACCAACTGGCAGGGAACCCCAGAACAGAGCAAGAAAGGCAGATAGGGATTGAGCGATCAAACAAACCATCAGCAGGATCCTTCGCAGAAGACCAGATTTCATATTGTTCTTGGCATTGGTATCGGTACAGTCTGTGGCATGGCATTTGGGAATGTACCGTTGGGTATCGCTATTGGTGCCATGATTGGTCTGTTGTTGGGGATCACACGCTCTCAACACGATGTCTAATTGCTGTTTTGCCTGGGGCATCTGCGATTGTGCGATTGTTCGGTAGTTTGCAAGAACCTGCAAGCAATGTTATACTTTGAACGAAAGAATACAGGATCTTTCAACGTGGACTTGCAATGGTAGTCTACTTTTTTGTGTTTGTTTTATTGCGCGTAAGTAGTACCTATGGTAACAGAAGAGGATAACGATACATTTCCATGAAAGCACTGGTTTTAAGTGGTGGTAAGGGAACGCGTCTGCGACCAATAACGTATACAAGCGCCAAACAACTGGTACCTGTAGCCAACAAACCGATTCTCTTTCGGGTCATTGAAACGATTCAAGAAGTGGGTATCACCGAGATCGGTGTTGTTCTGGGTGATACGGGTCATGAGATTCGGCAGGCAGTTGGCAGTGGCAAACGCTGGGGGGTGAACCTGACCTTTATTGAACAGGAAGCACCGCTCGGTTTAGCCCATGCGGTGAAGGTAAGCCGTGATTTCCTTGGTGATGATCGCTTTGTGATGTTTCTGGGAGATAACTGTATTCAGGGTGGTATCGGGCCCCTGGTCGAACAGTTTGACCACCACCGCTACAATGCACAAATTGTCCTCAAGCAGGTGAACGACCCGCGTCAATTTGGGGTTGCCGATATTGATGACGATGGTCGGATTGCACGGTTGGTAGAAAAGCCACGTGTGCCTCAGAGCGATCTGGCTCTGGTGGGTATTTATCTGTTTGATTCCTCTATCTGGGAAGCTGTGGAGCAGATACGGCCATCGTTTCGGGGTGAGTTGGAAATTACCGATGCAATCCAGTGGCTCATAGAGCATGGTCATCGGGTCTACCCCTATATTCATGAAGGCTGGTGGATTGACACCGGCAAGAAAGATGATCTGCTTGAGGCAAACCGGCTGGTGCTTGAAGAACTCCATGGAGCCATAGAGGGCTATATTGATCGTGACTCGCAGATTATTGGGCGGGTAACGGTTGAGCGTGGCGCCGAAATTATCAATAGTACCATCCGTGGACCGGCGATTATTGGTGAACATACGAGGGTGCTTAACTCCTATATTGGGCCATTTACCTCGATTTATCACCACTGCCTGATTGAAAGTAGCGAAATTGAGCATAGTATTGTCCTTGAATCGTGTACCATTCGCGATCTACCCCACCGGCTGGAAGACAGCCTGATCGGTCGCAACGTCGATATTGCTCGCAGCCCCTTTAAGCCACGTGCGTACCGCCTGACACTGGGTGATAATAGCTCAGTGGGTGTCTTGTAAAACGGCCCTATCCCCGCTTCTTTCTTCTCTTTGTAGACATCTCTGATTTCTCTCTCCTTTGATGGTGGTATGCTGAAGCACGAGCATACCACCTGTGTTTTCCCCATCGTTTTTGAGCAGATCATGTATTTATGTATGATTTCGGTGATGTTTCCTTCTTGCATAGTAAGGGCATATCCATTGATTCAGGGTATGTGCCTGTTTTAAGACCATTCAAGACCACATTCATTCAATGTTTTCCGGGTTATCATCAATCTCCTAATGGGCAGGAATAAGAGATGAACTGATCCAAACTGCCCACCAAAAACTTGCAACCAGATACCCTTCATGCTATAATACCCGCGTTTCTGATCTGATAGCGATTTACGGGCATTTCATCGATGGTGATAGTGCAGCATCTAAGCAGTGTTGTAGCGCTAGAGGTTCGTCTGATCTTTCCCTCATCTGGTCGAGGATTCTTGCTGTATATTCGCCTGCCCCGTGAACGAACAGCCTTGACCATCATCTTCACCAGCGATAGAACCTATGGCAATGGAGATATGGAATGAAGCAATGGATTCGTGTACTGGTCGCTGGTTTGCTAGTGCTTCTGGTGGTGCTGGCCGCGCTGCCGTCGCAACAACCGGTATCCCTGGCGGTCTCAACTGATTCGGTATTTGGGGTGAATAGCCATATTGGTTCACGTCATGGCGATTTTACAAAGATACAAGAGCCAGTGGAGCTACTGACCCAGAGCGGAGCAACCTGGGTACGTGAAGAGTTTCAGTGGGGACTGATTGACGAGTCACGGGCCGGGGTCTATCATCCTGGCTGGACGGTGATGGATACGGTGATACCGGCCTTGACTGAGCAGGGTATCAATGTTATTGGCTTGCTCAATGATGCACCGTTCCATCCCCCGAATGATCTCGATGGATTTGTAGCGTTTGTCCGTGATGCCGTTGAGCGCTACCCGCAGGTAACCCATTGGGAGGTATGGAACGAGCCAGAAAATAAGCTTTACTGGCCCAACCCCAATCCGGCCGAGTATACTCGTGTGCTCAAAGTGGTCTCGCAGGCAATTAAAGAAGAAAACCCCAATGCCAAGGTGCTGATGGCGGGCATTGTGCCAACCCACATCGACTTTTTACGCGGAATTGCCGAGAATGGTGGCTGGGATGCGATTGATATTATTGCCCTGCATCCCTACGTCGATCCGTTTACCCCTGAAACGGGACAAATTGGCTATGGTGGCGATATTAGCAAATTACGAACGGTGATTGAACAGTATGGCGCCAAGCCTATCTGGGCCACCGAGTTTGGCTGGTCCACCGGGCCGGCTGATCGCCTGGCTCAAGGTGGCGACCCGGTCGATCCAGAAACCCAGGCAAACTATCTGGTGCGTGGTGCGGTGATGCTCTCAGTTGCCGGGATTGAACGGATTATCTGGTATAAATTCAAAGATGATGGCCCGACTAATCAGTATGGGATGTTTGGAACGGCGAGTGGCCCGACTGATTTTAGCGATCCAAAACCAGCCTACTTTGCCTTCAGCCATTTAAACAAGCGGTTGGCTGGCACTGTACCGGTCGGCCCATTGCAAATCGGTCGTTCTGAGGTGGTACTCGATTTTGAAGCGGGTATGCCGTGGACAGCCGGCCCGACCCCGCCAAAAGGATCATTGACAGTGGCAACCGAACAACATCATAGTGGCAATATGTCAGGTCGCTTGAACTACCAATTTAACACATCTCATAATGACTGGGTTGGCTTTACGCCCGAAAATGAGATTCCTATTCCAGGCTCACACAGCCGTATCGGCGTATGGGTGTATGGCGATGGCAAGGGCCACGAGCTCTGGGCCTGGTTGCGTGATGCCAACGGTGAAGAGCTGAAGTTTCGCCTGGGCATTGTGGGACCTGGCGACCGCTGGCGCTTTCTCTCGACGCCGATTAACGGCACAGTCCAGCGATGGCAATGGATTGAGCGCAGCCAACCGGGCAACCTGCAACTGGAATTTCCGGTGACATTGACTGCCCTGGCGCTGGACGATAACCCCGATACCGAACGCGGGTCGGGCACGTTTTATATTGATGATCTGGTTGCGATGAGTCCTGCTCAGGGGGTACGCTTTAAGCAGGGCGACAATAACGTCGTCGATGTGATATGGTCAACCGGTGCAACCCAACAGGTCGCTATTCCTTCGGAATCGGGTACGGGCACGCTCTATAGCCGCGATGGCAGTTCCCAGACGGTGACGGCACAGGGCAATGTGTTCCTGATCAATGCATCCGAAAGTCCGGTGTATCTTGAACACGATGGTGGACCGATGGAGGAGCCAAGACCAACACCAAGAGCGGGTAGCAATAGCACCCCAACACCAAGAGCGGGTAGCAATAGCACCCCAACACCAAGAGCGGGTAGCAATAGCACCCCAACACCCACTCGCGAACCTCCTGGAGGAACAGTCCAACTGCCACCGCCGTGTCAGTACTTCCCGGAAACCGACTATGAAGTGTGTGGTCGTTTACTGGAGTACTGGCAGCAGAATGGTGCATTGGCGGTCTTTGGCTATCCGGTAACACCATCACAGTACGAGACCATTGAGGGTCAGCAATATGTGGTCCAGTGGTTCCAACGCAACCGCATGGAGCTGCACCCGGAAAATAACCCACCCTATGATGTCCTGCTGGGCCGACTGGGAGCCGAAGCGTATAACGACCGCACGGCTTTTGGCTCGAACCAGTTACCTGGTACCTGCTACCGCATTACCGGAGCGCAGCACGATGTGTGTGGCGCCTTTTTGAACGCCTGGCGTGCAGATGGGCTGGACTTGAATTTGAACGGTATTTCTGGCGAGAATGAGTCGGAAAATCTGGCTCTGTTTGGCCTACCGCTCACCGAGCCACGCACCGAAGTGCTGGAAGGACGTGAGTATCTGGTGCAGTGGTTTGAGCGGGCACGGTTTGAGTATCATCCGGAGAATGAACCGCCCTTCGATGTCCTGTTCGGGTTGCTTGGCAATGAGGTTCTGGGCAACCCATAGGCGGTTTTTGGAGAGTCACCCCCATTCTCTATGGGCTGTTTTTGAACAACCGTTGGTATGGTATGATATCATTGATTTGTACCATACCAACACCCTGAAAGCAGGTTCGCGTTGAACCTGTTTTGTTACACCATACAAAAGAACGTATCTGGAGGTCAATCCTATGCCTATGTCTGCTCCTTCACGCTGGATATCACCCTATCGTCTGGGTCTGACGCTCTTGCTGATGATCGGCATCATAGTGGCCGGTTTGAGCTGGCCTATGACGCCAACACGCCATGTGGCTGCGGCCAGCTGGACATCCCCGGACAAACTGTCACCATCAAACTATGATTCAATTAAGCCCGATGTGGCAATGGACTCATTGGGCATTAGCCATGTTGTGTATCAAAAAACAAACTTTAGTTCTGAACATTCGATCTATTATGTCAACAACGCCGATGGTGACTGGAGCGAACCGTTCTTGCTCTCTGAGTCAGATGAAAAAGCAATAGATCCCTCCATTGCCACGACCACCGTGGGCGGCAAAATCTATGTGGATGCAGCGTATGGCAGCAACAGTCGCAACCTGTACTATCGCCGTTCAAGCGATGGTGGTCTCACCTGGGGCGATGAAGAAGTGGTGACTAGCCATGGCAGCCGGCAGCCGGATATTGTGATTGATGACACCGGCCAGCCACACATTGCCTATACCCGTGGCGGCAATGTCAATGGCGAAGATATCTTAGATATTTATTATGTCACCAAAGGTGGTTCGGACTGGGACAGCCCGGATAAAATTGGCTCCAGAGAATCAGTCAATGGCGAATCGCAAATTACCTACACCCGCAAGTCAGGGACACTCTATCTGCATGTTGTCTACCGTGCCCAGAAGGATTATGAGAGTCCTTCCGATGTGCGGGTGCGATATCTACGCAAAATTGGCAACGATTCGTGGGAGACGGACCAGATCGCGGTCGATCAGGCAGGTAAACCGCATATCGTCACCAATGGTGTAGACCTGTTGCACAGTACACTCATACGCAAAGCCAGTAGCAGCTATGACTTCGAGCCATACTACTACCGTTCCAGCAACAATGGCAGCGACTGGAGTTCCGGGCGTGCGGTTGGTCCACGGACGAGTGACCTGAGCCGTGAGGCCGCCATTGGTCGCACACCCGATGGACACCTTGCCGTGGTGATGAATGACGATTTTGGCTCTAACGATAGAGAAGAGATCTATGCCCGCCGCTCGACGGACGACGGCCAAAACTGGAAAGACCTGGAAATCGTCTATGAAGCAGGTGGAACCTCGGCCGAACCAGCGGTGGCTGGTGGGATCATTGGCTTTCAAGCGGTATGGAACGACAACAATGGTGGAAAATTACGGATTCGCGCGAGTGAATATCGCACAGCCGCATCCCCTCCAACACCTACGCCCACCGAGGTGCCCGCACCAGAGATGGAGATACAAGTCGTTGGCAGTAGCGAGCAGCCCTTGCTGACCCCTGATGATCTGGTCGATATCCAGTTCACCATCTTAAGTGGCAGCGCCGACGAATATCAATTGAGCAATGATAATGTGACCTGGCCAGACGACTATACCGCATTGCCAGCAGATGGGCTGGTTCAAGATTGGCAGCTCACCCCGGAGGCCAGCGGCGTGGCCTGCGAAACCCGCACTGTGTATGCACGGGTACGTGGTTCGGCCAACCCCGATACAGTGTCCAGCGTTGCCTCGGCCACCGTTGAGTATGACCCCGGGGTTGATGTGTCGGTGCTAGTGCGCAACCCCTACTATCGCGGAAATGCGTTTAATCCGCCCGATGCAAGCCAGTCAGGAGTGGTCAAGCATGGTTCTGCGCTCTACACCCGTATCGACTCGTACTACTTTGAAGTCCGGGCCAACACCGGTGAATGCAGCGGGCTAAGTCAAGTTAAGCTAGAGGCATTGGAATTTTCGGCGGGTGATCTTGTTGATGGCTATACACAGGGTATTGTTACCTTTGTGGAGACGAATCTGACCGATGGCCGATCCAACCGCTCAATCATCGTCACCGATGGGGCTGGTCATAGCCAGACCTATGGCGGTGATGATGGCACGCTGCCAATCATTCGTGACACCGAAGCAGGCTCATTGATTCGTGGCACGCTTGCTGTTTCAAGCACAGCCGGGCCGGCAGTCAACCAAAAGAACAGCATCATCATCAGTGATACGATCTTTGTCAACCTGCATATCATGGGTGCGGATGTCACCGATAATCTCTTTGGTACGGCCCAGGGCGACAATGAGGGACAGCCATTGTGGGGTGTCTGGCTTGCTAATGCCCGTGAGTTCATAACCGATACGACGGCATTGAATACCCTGGACTGGTATGAGGTGGAAGTTGACAGGGTGCTGGAAACAAGGGGAAGTCAGGGACCAGAGTATACCTTTGTGGTACCAGGATGGAGTCTCTACACGGGTCTTGCCGAGAATGACTGGGGCAACGGTGACTATTATGTCTATGCCCGCCTCCTCGATGGTGCTGGCAATGTTGCCGTGTTGCATGATACTGTTGCGCAATCTACCTCTGATCCATATACCATCTCGTCGCAGCGGATACAACTCGCACCAGGGAGTAACCTGCCTGGTATCGCGCTGCCACTGATCCAACGTTAAATATGAGACGGAGGTGCTGGGCGTAGCACGCTACGCCCCTACACAGATGCAGGCCTTCACCCGCGGCCCCTCGCCCAAACTGGGCGAGGGGTTTCTCCATGCGTGGCATCGTCTACACTCTCCCCTTGTGGGAGAAGGGTCGGGGATGAGGGGAGGGTGAGGTCGGGACGACCGCGTTTCAGGCAGCATCAGGCCAGATCACGCAGAAACGCAGCACATACTTCGGGTACCGTTGGATTGATATACATACCACTGCCAAGCTCAAACCCTGCCACCCGACTCAAGCGTAATACCAGCGAAATATACCAGTGAAATGAAATGCTCCGCGAATCGCGAATAGGTGCTGATCGAATCATAAAATTGTAGTCCGGGTCACGCAAACCGACATAGACTCGGTTAAGCACATTCTGCATAATTTCGCCCAGGCTGGCAATCTCTTCATCGCTCGCATCTTGGAAACTGGCCCGATGCTGACGGGGAATAATCCACATGTGAAAAGGGGATGCCGAGGCATAAAGCACAAACGCCACAAAATGCTCATTCATTGCCACAATGCGCTCACCCGAATCGAGTTCATCTTCCAGAATAGCCCGAAAAATGCAGTGTCCATTGTCGTCAAAATAGCGCCGTGCCTCTTCCAGCCGACTGCGAATATTGCTGGGCACCACGGGCAACGCAATAATCTGGCAGTGGGGATGGAGTAGTGATGCCCCGGCCCGCTGACCGTGATTCTTAAAGATCACAATCTGCTCAATGCGTGGATCATTGGCCATGACACGTGCTCGCCGCTGCATCGTGGCGAAAGCCATGCTCACCTCCCATGGCCGCATCAACGCAATGGTCATATTGTGCTTTGGGTGTAACACAACTACTTCATGATAGCCAACCCCATGAATACGCCGTCGCACCCCGTTGGAAAAGCGATCGGGCATTCCTTCGTGCATCAAGGCTGGATATTTATTGCGTACCACACGTGTTTGCCAGTTGCTCAGTTCCGGAATAGATTCGACTTCCAGATCGTGCTCTTCATTGCCAGGGCAAAAGGGACAACCGGCATCATACTCGGGCAATTCTTCACTCAATATGCGGTCGCCCGGCTCAGCATATGAATTTGGGCGACGTGCCCGTTCACTGGCAATAATCACCCATTCTTTTGTCGCAATATTCTGCCGCAGTTCAGACATAATCCGCCCTCCGTATGATCAAGCTATGATCACTCGCATCCTCTGTACTACAAAAAGATGATGCAGCCAGGGAAGCATTGGTTACCAACTGGTGCATATTCTTTCCTTGACCTCTGCTCTTATTGTAGCATATGCTACTGACTGATATGGGGTATCGTGAAACGTCATCGATACTACCGATTTGTGTTCCTGTAAGCCTGTTCCAGTGGGGGTCTCCTGGTGGTCACCAGATGCAGCAAATTGCACGCTGCAAACGTTTGTGATAGAACAACCGAAAGCAACTGGGTATGAAAAACCCAACATTTCTGACGAAATGATGACATCACTGGTAAGAACACGTTTCCCTATCAAAAAGACGGTTGCCACTCGTTTGTACTTTATGAAAGCGAGATCATACGCTATGCCATCGATTGAAGGAAACAACAGGCTTGCACCAGCACCCCACTGGTTCTGGCACTGGCCGACGGATGAACGACCATGAATCATGCTTTTGTGACGCAGACAATGCTCTATCACGCTCTTTTCAACCAATGGTTAGGCACTGGCTTACAGACCAGTCTGCCAGAGATGGGCCTGCTGCACGGTCAACCCCTGACAGACGTCATCCCGCTGGCGTTCATGTGGGATACCTTGCTGGCTAACGCTGGCTGGGTCATCGCGCTGCTCTTACTGTTGCTGTTGCTCTTCCGCGATTCGCTGCGGACCTGGGCGATTCGACCAACCCGGGCGGTTGGCGATCACCTCTACTATCTGCTCGCTGGGAAGCTCTGGATGCAACCCATCACCCTGATGCGTTATCGCCGGGCACTCAAAGAGATGTACCGTCATGTGCATATTCCCTTTCGTCCGTTGCGTCCACTCGATCTGCAAGATGTGTATGTACCGCTCCAGGTTGCAGGCAGCCTCGATCAGACACCGATGGATGCCTACCGTGCGATGAGCACCTGGCCGCGTCTGGTCATCACCGGTGACCCTGGCTCAGGCAAATCGATGCTGCTCAAGCATATGGTGTTGACCTATGCGCAGGGACAACCGGGTTTGCCATTGCCCAATGTCATTCCCATATTGCTTGAACTGCACCGGCTGAATGACCCGGAGCGGTCGTTGCAAAAGCAACTGGCAATGGAACTGGCCCGCAATGATTTTCCCCGTGCCGATCAGTTTATCGAGCATGCGTTGGAACGCGGTACCCTGCTCTTGCTCTTTGATGGCCTCGATGAAGTGAGCAGCAACCAGCGCCCCTGGGTTGTACAACAGATGAGCGATTTGCTCTATCGTTATGATGGCTGTCGTGCAGTGATTACCTGTCGCAGTGCGGTCTACCATCAGGAATTTGCCAACCTGGTGAACCAGACCCTCGCAATCGCTGCGCTTGATGATCAACAAATGGATCAATTTCTCCAGCCCTGGGAACGTGATATGCATACCGTCGATAAATCGGTGGATCACCTGCTGCAAACCCTGCGTGACCGGCCACAGGTATTGAGTCTGGCTCGTAATCCTTTATTGCTCACCATTATTGCCTATCTTTATACGGATACGACCTTTGTCCTGTCCCGCTCACGTGCCGAATTTTATCGCAAATCAACCGACATCTTACTCGATCAGTGGCATCAGGAGCGCAACCAGTTTGATGCGCGCTACAAACGACTTATTTTGCAACGGCTGGCACTCTTTTGTCAAGATACCAACCAGCAATCACGCAGTGGTCTGCCCGGTATGGACTATACCCAGGCGCTCCAACAAGTGGCCCAGTGCTTACCAGCGCTCAATATTCCAGTCGATCAGCAGAACGCGGTTGCGCTGCTGCACGAGATCGTCGAGCGGAGTGGTCTGCTGATGCCTATCGACGGCGGTTTGCGCTATCAGTTTGCTCACCTGACCTTCCAGGAGTTTTTTGCTGCGGCCGAACTTCTGGACGACTCGGCTGGTTTGTTGCAGCGCTTTTTCGCCGACCCCGACACCTGGCGTGAAACGGTCACGCTCTGGTGTGGTCTCGCCCGCGATAGCACGCCACTCATTCGGGCGATCTATCAGCACGACCCGATCACTGCTTTTGCCTGTCTGGTCGATGCCCAGCAGGTTGAGCCGGGCCTCACTGGCGAGATTGTGAAGGCCTGTGGCTTGCAACTGGGCCACACCGCAAGCGGCAATGGCATTGCCCATGCCTTTGGTGCCTTCGCTGCCGACCCGCACCCACGTGGCGCCGCGGTCTTTGCCTTCCTCGAAAAGACGTTGACGACCAGTCGCAACCATGAACGCCGGCTGGAAGCAGCGATTGCGTTATCGCTCACCAGTTTGCCACAGGCTGCCGCTGTGCTGGCAGCCTACTATACCGTGCGCCCAGAGGTTCGCGCGCCCCTGCTGCGTATGGGTGATCGTTGGCCGTGCCGCACCTGTCATCGTTAGCGGAGCGCTGGTTCGGTCGAAGCCGTTGAGGAACCTCGTACCGTATTGGTACCCGCCC
>JAAURD010000106.1 GCA_012034075.1 Chloroflexaceae bacterium
ATCGTGATGCGTCGTTCCTCTTGCGTGAAAGTTTCTATCGTGCCGGTCTCGAGGCACTGCAAGCGCATGATTGGTCGTCTGCACGCCTGGCTTTGGAACAGGCCGGTGATTACCGCAATGCCCCCGATTTGCTGCGTGAACGTGATTACTGGGCCAGTGTTGCCCTCTTGCAGCAAGGCCAGTACCCGCAAGCCTGGCAGCAACTGGCACAACTCGGCGACTACCGCGATGCCCGGCTGTTGCAACAAGAGGTTCGCTACCAGGCTGGTCTCAGCGCAATGCAGCAACACCGCTGGAACGAGGCCCAGGCCGAGTTTGACCAGATACCAACCTACCGTGATGCAGCCACGCTCAGCAGTACCAGCGCCTACCAGCACCTGCTCGATGCTATCAAGGCCGAACAGTGGGAGACGGCTGCGCATATCGTGATGCAATTTCCGCCCTGGCAGGCCAAAAACCATGATCTTCCGGCCCTCCTGGCGGCCCATCCGCTCCTCCAACAGACAGTCCAGACCCAACAACTGGCCGCCTGGTCCCATGGTCAAGTAGCCCAGGACCGCACGCTTGATCATGGATCTCCGGTCTACGATGTCGCCCTCAGCCCCGATGCTCAAGTGCTTGCCAGCGGTGGTCTGCAGGGCCTCGTGCGCCTCTGGCACACCGCCGATGGCAGCCTCTGGCATACCCTCAGCGGGCATCGTGGCCCAGTCTGGAGTGTTGCCTTCAGTTCAGATGGGCAACTGCTGGCATCGGCCTCAGCAGACGCCACCGTGCGAATCTGGCGCGTCGCTGACGGCAGTCTCGTTCATATTCTCACGGGTCATGAGCACTGGGTCAATCAAGTACGTTTTAGCCCCGATGGTCTGACCCTGGCATCCGCTGGCGGTGATGCGCATATTGCCCTCTGGCGAGTCCGTGACGCGCGTCTGCTCCAGTCACTGCAAGGTCATCCAGGGGATATCAGTAGCCTGGCCTTTAGCCCTGATGGCACGATGCTGGTGGCTGGTGGGCAAGATGGCGTGCTCTCGCTCTGGGACCCTGCCAGTGGTGTGCTCCAGTATCGTTCGCCAGCGCAACCGACCGCGCTCATGGGGTTTGCCTGGAGTGCTGATGCTGCGACCCTGGTGACCAGTATGGCTGATGGCTCGCTCCGCCTCTGGAATACCGCCGATATGTCACCTATCCGCACCATCTCAGACCGCCCAGGTCAGGTATTGAGCATTGCCCTCAGTCCCGATGATCAACTGCTGGCAGCCAGCAGTAACCAGGGCCTGGTGCGGCTCTGGCGCATGAGCGATGGCACGCTCTTGCACACATTCGGCACAACCCTCTCGGAGTATAGTGCCCATCTTGCTGGTCTCGCCTTTGCCGCTGATGCTGCGGTGCTCGCTGTGGGCCAGGACGATGGCGCTATCACGCTCTGGCGACCCATACCGCAATCCTGAAAGACCATAGACGCTATGCATGATCGTGACCAAATTCGCCTGACAACCCTGGCATTTTGTGCTGGTTGAGCATCGAAGATGGGCTCTGGCCCATTGGAGCAGGTTCTGCGTCCACTTCGCTTAGCAACCCATCCCAATCTGTTAGTGGGCCTGTCGCTCAGTGACGATGCGGGGGTCTACCGTCTCAACGATGAGCAGGCCCTGGTGCAGACGGTTGACTTCTTTCCGCCTGTCGTTGATGACCCATATACGTTCGGTGCTATCGCTGCTGCCAATGCCTTGAGTGACGTCTATGCGATGGGGGGCGAACCGATCACGGCGCTGGCGGTTGCTGCCTTTCCGGCTGATCTACCGCCAGCGTTGCTGACCACGATCTTGCAAGGTGGTGCCGACAAAGTTGCCGAAGCCGGCGCGGTCATTGTTGGCGGGCACACGGTCACCGACCGCGAGCCAAAATATGGTCTGTGTGTGACGGGTCTGGTACACCCACAACACATTATCCGTAAGGCCCAGGCACGTCCAGGCGATGTTCTCTTGTTGACGAAACCACTGGGTACAGGTGTTATTACCACTGCCCTGAAGCAAAACCGAGTTGAAGCACAGCATCTCGATGCCGCCATTGCCTCGATGGTGCATCTCAATCGTGACGCTGCACGCATCGCGGCTGAACTGCACGTTCGCACCGCCACCGACATTACCGGCTATGGCTTGCTCGGCCATGCCGCCGAACTTGCTCGCAATAGCGATGTTGCGCTACGCATCGAATTGGGCCAGGTGCCGCTTTTGCCTGGTGCATTGCACTACGCACAGCAATCGATCTTCCCCGGTGGATTGCAGAGCAACCGCACCTTCTTGTTAGATGATTCCTATGTAGGCATAGATCCGCAATTGGATGAAGCCCACACCTGGCTGCTCTTTGATCCACAGACCTCTGGCGGCCTCTTGCTTGCCATGTCCCCAGAACAGGCCAGTCAGTTTCAGCAACGTTGTCACGCGCGGAGCGAGGGATGCTGGCGCATCGGCGAAGTCCAGCATGGACAGGGTATTGTTATCGTTTAGGTGTTCCACAAATGGACAATGGATAATCATCAATCATCAATCATCAATTGTCCATTGATGATTGATCGGCTGGCCCATCACCGAATCTTAGTGGTGGGTGATGTCTCGCTCGATGAATACCTCTTTGGCCGAGCCACCCGCCTCTCGCGTGAAGCGGCTGTGCCAGTCCTGGAATGGCTACGCCGTGACCTGATCCTTGGTGGTGCGGCCAACCCCTCACGCAACATTGTTGCCCTGGGGGGTCATGCAACCCAGCTCAGTATTATCGGTGATGATGCTGAAGGAACGCAGATTCAGACACTCTGTGAACGAGAACACATTGATGCCAGCGGGTTGATTGCGCTTCCTCAGCGACCCACCACCGTCAAAACGCGTATTCTCGCCGATCAGACACCACGCCTGCCACAGCATCTGGCCCGCCTCGACCGTCTCGACCGCACACCCCTCTCCGATAGTCAAGAACAGCCAGTGATCGATACCTTGCAACGGTTGATACCACACGTCGATGCTGTGCTCTGCTCCGACTACCAACTTGGTATGCTCACCCCATCTCTGGTCGCAACCATCCGCCAGCTCTGCCGCGAACACCGGGTGTTGCTGACGGTTGATGCGCAGGGCAACAGCCATTATTATCGCGGTGTTGATCTCTTCCGTTGCAATGACCTGGAAGCCGCCGCTGCCCTGGGCCGACCACTACGTACGCCAGATGCCTTTCAACAAGGCTTGCGCGAACTCCAGCAGCAACTGGAAGCCCATATCGTGATGGTGACCCGTGGTCCCGATGGGTGCTCGCTGATCGGCCAGAATGTACCCTACATGCATCTTGAAGCGTTTCATATCAGTGAGGTATATGATACGACCGGGGCGGGGGATACCTTTATTGCAGTGGCAACCCTTGCGTTAGTGGCTGGTTTCACGCCACTGGATGCTGCCCGATTTGCCAACGTCGCTGCTGCCCTGGTCGTCCGCCGACTGGGCAACAGCGTGGTAACACCAGAAGAACTATTGGAAGCGTTGAAGCGTTGAAGCGCAAAGCGCTGAAGCGGCAGAGCATTGAAGCGCAAAGCGTTGATGCGCCATCAGGTTGCTGTCGGCATCAGACCTTGCAGGGCCTCATCTTCATCCTGGTAAATATCTGCGTACTGTGCCAATCCCACCATGCGGAAAATCTTCTGGAAATGTTGTGACAGGCCACTAAACGCCAGTTTCTGATTATGCCGGTTCACTTCGGTCACAATACCAATTAAGATCGCAATACCAGCACTATTGATATAGTCATTCTGTCGAAAGTTTAAAAGGACGTGTCGAGCACCCTCGGAAGTAACTTGACGGTAGGCTTCATTGATCTTCTCTTCTGCGAAGGTTGTTACATCCCCGATCAGATCAATAATTGCCACACCATCGCGCTGTCGGGTGCTTACATTCAATTCATCTTCCAGCATACCAGAAGCTCCTCGTGATATGTAAGGGCAAGGGAACACATAGTCGGGTTTATGACTTACGTTTTGGATGCAAGATCACAATACCATGTTAATTGTAGGCAACTGCTACCATCAGATTCATCAAAAAACGCTGATTCATCGGCCAGTTCAGTGATAATCATCAAACCCATACCCCGAAGGGTACCTAGGCCAGCGACCTTTTCTTCAATGCTGATGGGTTTGGTCGCCTTGTTATAATCTTTTAATCCCTGATCAAACACTTTTACCAGAAAACGATTATGTTCATACGTGCATAACACATGAACACGGAGATCAGCGTTTAATAAATTCCCATGTTCAATAGCGTTGATGCATGCTTCACCCAAGGCCGTTTTTATATCTTCCAAACGGTGGGAATCAAAACCAACAAATTTTGCAAATGAGGCGACCGCATCACGTGCGACTTTTTCATAACCAAGCACACTTGGGAAGGAAATATGTATCTGTGTCGAATGAGACATTATCATGGCTATGTAAGATGGCTCGTCAGTGTTTTCACTGCAGGGTCTTTACTGTTCGAGATGAATAACCATACGTATCTGGTTGCCACCAGTCGGGGCGGTCTTAAACTCAACTTCATCCATCAATTCGCGAATAAGCCAGATACCCCAACCGCCTTTATCATCTTCCGTAAATTTCTCATCAATTTTGGGGATACGCGCGAGTACTTCGGGAGGAATAGATTGGTCGCTCTGATCGGTCACACTGATAATAAGTTCGCCCTCTCGAACCGTCAGCAACACCACGACTTTCATAGTCTCGTTATGTTGATTGCCATGCTCAATTGCATTCGTCACCGCCTCCGCGATAGCTGTTTTCAGCGCATCAACCCGATCTCGGTGAAATCCCATCTTATTGGCTAGGGTTGAAGCAGCATCCATCGCAACACGTTCGTAGCCAAGTTTGCTAGGCAGGCGCAATTCGATAATCTTCTCGCTTTGCTCGGCTCTGGTCACATCATTGTTCATGTTCACCTTACCCATCTAGCTTGCCAGCATCTTTGAAAAGCCATGGTGTTTGTCCAACAGACCATAGGTTCAGCTGAAATTGTTGCGCTTTGTGTTTTTCTCTGCCTACCATATTCATCAACCTGCTTCTATCTTAGCATATTTTCCTGGAATTGTGCAAGCTATTGGTAATCCCGTATTCCAGGTGAACGAAGCCCTATGTAGGTGAACGCAACGACCCTGTGTTTCTGCATATCGTGGAACCCTTAAGGACGGTCTCATTATGGTAAGAAGCAAATGATGGAAACGAGTTGTAACATCTTTCACACCATGAACAACAAAAGGAGCACGGTTCCCTTATGCTTATCAATGGTTTTTCGACCATATCATTAGGAAAACCGTACTCCTTTTCGCATCAATGAAGGAATTGTTGCAAGTGATCGTTCTTATGCTCCTGGGAACATGACCCGTAGTGAAGAAAGCAGCACACCAGCAGCAATCGCCGAACCAATCACACCCGCCACATTCGGCGCCAGGGCCTGCATAATCAAAAAGTTTTGTGGGTCCTCTTGTTGCCCGACAACCTGCGAAACGCGTGCCGCATGGGGCACTGCCGAAACACCAGCCGAACCAATCAGCGGGTTGATCTTCTCTTTCAAGAACAGGTTCATAAACCGGGCGAAAAGGACACCAGCCGCAGTTGCCACCGCAAACGAAAAGGCACCCATCACAAAAATCACAACCGATTGAGGCTGCAAAAAGACACTGGCCTGCGTACTGGCACCCACCGTCACGCCCAACAGAATAGTCACACTATCGATAAAAGCATTACGCGCCGTGTTGGCCAATCGTTCGGTAACCCCACTCTCTTTCAACAGATTGCCAAAAAAGAGCATACCGAGCAACGGTAAGGCATCGGGCGCAATGAAGATGCAGACAATTGACGCACCGATAGGAAAGAGCACACGCTGGATTCTCGATGGCGATTTGGGTGGCGGCATGCGAATCAAACGCTCTTGTTTGGTCGTCAATAACCGCATCACGGGGGGCTGAATCACCGGCACCAGTGCCATATACGAATAGGCCGATACCGCAATTGCACCAAGCAAATCGGGCGCAAACTGGCTGGTCAGGAAAATAGCCGTTGGACCATCCGCACCGCCAATAATCCCAATACTCGATGCTGAACGGATCAGTCGCTCAACACTCGTCTGTCCAGTCGTCGGGTCCGTCATCAAACCCAACTCCGGGAACGTCGAACCCACAAAGACCGCAATCAAGAGCGTCAGGAAGATCCCTATCTGCGCTGCCGCACCGAGCAAAATCAACTTGGGCTGTGAGATAATGCTCGAAAAATCGGTCATCGCCCCCAGCCCTAAGAAGATCAGTGGCGGATACACCCCATAGGTCACACCACCATACAGAATGTTCAGCACACTTCCCGTTTCATAGATACCAATATTCGATCCCTCTTCAAACGGGAGATTGCCCAACACAATCCCAAAGCCAATCGGTACCAGCAACAGTGGTTCAAAACCCTTAGCAACCGCAAGGTAAATAAAGATACACCCGACAACAATCATGATCAGATTCAGCGGGTTATGCAGTATCAGGTTAAAGCCCGAACTCTCCAGGTATTTCAGAATCGGTTCCAAACGTAACCCCCTCTGATTACTACACAAATGTCATCAGGACTTGTCCCTGCTGCACACCATCACCGGGCTTCACTTTAATTTCCTTGACTGTACCGGCCACATCAGAATTGATGTTGGTATTCATCTTCATCGCTTCAATGACAACCAGCGGGTCGTTTTCTTTGACCGTGCTGCCTTCTTTGACTTTGATCTCAACGATGATACCTGCAATCGGCGAAGTCAAAACCTTGCTATCACCACCGCCAGATGGTGCAGATGGACGAGCAGCAGGCGCAGAGGCGGTAGGCGCAGCTGCCGGCGCCGCCGGGCGAGCCATCGGGGTTGCTGGTGCCGATGGCAGGCTTGTCAACTGGTAACCATACCCCATCCCTTCATCGTCATCTTCCAGCACTTCCACTTCGACATCATAGCTAACGCCGTTGACTGTAACTCGTAACTTTTTCACAGAACTACACTCCTATGCTCAAATAGAGATAGTACAGAAACACCAGGTTGTATGGACAGGAGAAAACGAACCACCAAATCAAACAGGCCGAATCACATTGCTGTTATTCCTGCTGCGGTGGTGGCTGCGTTGAGGTAATGACATCATCTCCATAGTTTCTGGTGCTCATAGGGGGACGAATTTGATGTGATACCATCACGGAAATACGACCCTGACGCGACCAGGTGGACTCACGTGGCTGCTGCTGGTAGCGAATACGCTGCACCCGAACTTGCTTACCTACAGCAACTGCAACCGCCGCTGAAATAACACCCATTACTTCGGGCGAGATACCCTCAGCCAGAACCGAGGGTGCTGACTGAGAACCGATTGCGGCAGAATCGGGAACATCAGTAACGGTAGGCGTATTGACCCTATCGTAGATATATTGCATGAGCATCAGAAGCAGTGCAATCAATGTGAGGCCGACAAACACTACCCCAATACCCATAAAAGTCAGTTGTAGACCGAAAAGATATGGGTTAACTTCGGCGCCTTCCATGTTCCTGCCTCCTCACGTTACGCTCTGCTTCGCATCTTGTACCTGGTGACATCCCGACGCCATACCACTATAATGGAATATTGCCATGTTTCTTCTGTGGTCGTAGCTCACGCTTCGTTCGCAACGATTCGAGCGCTAGGCTCAAATAGCGACGGGTATGTCTTGGCTCAATTACATCATCTATCAAGTTGCGGGCCGCACCCAGATAGGGGTTGGCAAACTGATCTTGATATTGCTGGATAAACGCTTTCCGCGCAGCCTGTGGGTCTTCGGCCTTTTTAATATCATCACGGTACACAATCGGCACCGCCCCTTCAGCACCCATCACCGCTACCTCAGCTGTCGGCCAGGCAACGACTCTATCAGCGCCCAGTTCTTTACCACACATAGCAATATACGCGCCACCATACGCCTTACGCAAGATGATAGTGATTTTCGGCACGGTTGCCGCCGAATACGCAAACAAGATCTTGGCCCCATGGCGAATAATGCCACCATACTCTTGCTGGACACCAGGCATAAATCCTGGCACATCAACAAACGTGACCAGCGGAATATTAAAGATGTTGCAAAATCGTACAAACCGAGCAATCTTATCCGAAGCATCGATATCAATCGCACCCGCAAAACTCATCGGCTGGTTGGCGATAATGCCCACGCTACGCGTATTCACCCGTGCAAAGCCAATAATCGCATTGGTCGCAAAATGCTCCTGCACTTCCAAAAAGTCACCATTGTCGATCACGCGCAAAATGACATCTTTGATATCGTAGGCTTCACGCGGGCTATCGGGAATGATTTTGTCGAGTCCCGGGTCTTCGGCAAACACAATCTCACCATCCCCATACTCAGGCGGGTCTTCAATATTGTTCGATGGCAGAAAACTGAGCAGTTTCTGACAGATTTCGATGGCATGCTGGTCACTTTCAGCAATAAAATGGACAACTCCACTTTCTTTTTGCTGGGCCATCGCCCCCCCCAGCTCTTCATCGCTGATGACCTCACCGGTGACTTGTTTAATGACCTGTGGGCCAGTGATAAACAATTTACCGATACCGCGCACCATAATGATAAAATCGGTAAGCGCTGGGGAATACGCCGCACCACCAGCACATGGCCCCGAAATAATCGATATTTGCGGCACCACACCCGAGAGCAACACATTGCGATAGAATATCTTGGCATAGCCATTGAGCGCATCAATCCCTTCCTGGATCCGCGCCCCACCACTATCATTGAATATCACGACGGGAACACCACTTTTAAGCGCCATATCTAACGTCTGGCAAATCTTATTGGCATGCACCTCGCCAACTGAGCCACCAGATACCGTGAAATCTTGCGATGCCACATAAATCTGACGACCATTGACCGTTCCAACACCAGTGACGACACCATCGGCCGGTAGATCCTGTCCTGCCATACCAAAGGCTGTGCCACGGTGTTTCGCAAACAGAAAAAGTTCCTGGAATGTCTCTGGTTCGCAGAGCAGGCCAATACGTTCTCGTGCTGTTAATTTGCCGCTTTCGTGCTGTTTCTGAATGCGTTTTTCGCCACCGCCCTGAATAAGGCGTGCTTTTTCCTTACGCAGGTGTTCAATTTTTTCTTTCGTTGTCATGTTTTACCTGCCTCTACCTGCTGCTACGATATAGAGCGTTTCATTGCGATATACCAAGGGAAAATTGCCTGACCACTGGGAGGCAATCATAGCATGATATAGTAAAAATTGCAAAACTACGGTAATGGTTCTGTCATTGCGCCATCATTGCGCCATCATTGCGCCATCATTGCGCTGACGGGGACCGGACTATGAAAAAAGAATCGGCAGACGATGCGTATCCATCAGAGCAACGCGACCCTGACCAGCCCAGGCGCGTCCCGGCAATTGCTTCCAGTAGCGCACTGGCGCAGGATGTGTTGTCCCTGGGAGAGTCATCAGCGCAGCAGTGAGCAACACATGCAACGTATCTGCTGTGATGTTTGGTGTTGCTGTATCATCAACTCCATGGGCCACCACGTTGATCGACCGTTGCCCAGATCCCACCTGTGTTGCTCTCGTTTCACCTGATGGCTTACGTTGTATCCGCAGACATGTCTCCTGCGCCTCGGCCACCACCGTCGATACAGCTGCACTCAATATCAGGCTGATGATTTCGGATGGGAGATCCGATAGACCATGCTGCTCATCTAATACTGATGAATTGGCTTGAATGTGGATTAAAAGACGTCCCTGGCGGATAATCATCCTGGGTGCCTGCGCATTGCGACGAGCAATACGGGTCACCCGAACATTGCGCCCGAGGCTTATTCGCGCGGCTGACGCGATAACACTGACAAGCACCGGGTCAACTGGACCAGTCACCGACGGAACATGGGTATCATCTGGGGTAAATTGTCTCATGGATGTGTCAGCAATCATATACGTTCTTTCCTGATCGTGGCACCATCACCCGAAACTGCGTCCTCTGTGTCTTCTCAAACGACCAGACCTAATGAACGCCATCATAACATGAGATACGTTGAATTGCAATCAGTCCATTACATCGGGTTCTAGCCAGCTTTTGAGCAGTATCTTAGCCAGCCACAGCGTTCACGGCGCATCACTGTCCACGAAAAGAGCAGCACCGCAATCACAATGCGCCGCCAACGCCAGGGCTGATGCCACAGTCGATAGAGCCATTCCAGACCGATGCGGCGGATCCAGGCAGGTGCAAACGGTACCCGGCCCGTGATATAATCAAAAACGCCACCGACCCCCATCGCCACCGGAATCTGGAGTGTGGGTTGATTCCGCGCAATCCACAGGTCCTGAGCCGGGTGACCATACGCCACCAATAACACATCAGGCCGCTTTGCGGCAATGATCTGCCGTAAAAATGGCTCGTGACGTGGGTGCGGCGAACCAGCAAAACAGCCCGCAATCACCAGACCCGGATAGAGCGTCTGCAATCGTGCAGCCGCCCTTTCGGCCACGCCTGGCGCAGCACCCAGCAAAAACAGGCGGTAGCCCCTGGTTGCCGCAAGTGCCGCGATGCGATGGGATAGCGCCACCCCAGTAACCCGCCCACGCAACGGTGTGCCACACCAGCGGGCGGCCAACACCAGCCCAAAGCCATCGGGTGTCGCCAGATCGGCATTGCGCAAGACATCGCGAAAGAGCCGATTCTGCTGCGCCTCCATAATAAACTCAGGGTTCATCGTCACAATATGGTGTGCTCCCCCCGCGCTGAGCATCGCTGCTACCCGGTCAATCGCTTCATCTTCCGTGATCCGATCAATCGGAATGTTCAGAATCGTCAGTCGTTCCGGTGATGCCATATGGTCGTGCTTTCCATTCCTTGTTATTATAAAGAACATCTGTTCATAAGTATCGTACACGCTCTTACCCAGGAGTGCTGTTTCACCGGACGCCATGATACCATGCGAACCGGCGGTGATCTTGATACGTTATAATGCACCTGTACAGCATGCCGGCACCGGTTGTCAGTATACTTGATCCTGGCAAGCACATTGGCTGAACCCAAGCATGTTGGCTGAACAGATGAGGAAATGCAGAGAAGAGAGGAGTTGCTATGTTTCGTTCGCATACGTGTGGTGAATTACGTATTGAACATGTCGGTGCAAACGTGATCCTATCTGGCTGGGTCAACCGACGGCGTGATCATGGCCCGTTGATCTTTATCGATCTGCGTGATCGGTATGGTGTTACCCAGATTGTCTTTGACCAATCGGCTGCGTCTCAGGCGCACGCCGGTGCAAGCGAGGTGCGTTCGGAATATGTGCTGCAAGTGCAAGGCCAGGTGGTTCATCGCACCCCCGAAACGGTCAATCCCGATATTCCCACCGGCACCATTGAAGTGCAGGCCAGTGTGATCACCATCTTCAATGCTTCTCGCACCCCACCGTTGTATATCTCCAAAGATGGCGGTGAAGAAGAGAGTCTGCGACTCAAATACCGTTACCTCGACCTGCGTCGCCAACGGATGCAGGAAAACATGCATCTGCGCCACCGCGCGGTGAAATACATTCGTGATTTTCTGGATACCGAAGGCTTTCTGGAGATTGAAACCCCGATCCTCATGAAATCGACCCCAGAAGGGGCGCGTGACTATCTCGTGCCCAGTCGCGTTCATCCTGGTCAGTTTTATGCATTGCCGCAGAGTCCTCAGCAACTCAAACAGCTCTTGATGGTCGCTGGCTATGATCGCTATTTCCAGATAGCCCGTTGTTTCCGCGATGAAGATCAGCGAGCCGACCGACAACCCGAATTTACCCAGCTTGATCTGGAGATGAGCTTTGTGGACCAGGAAGATATTCTCAATCTGATCGAGACGCTCTTTACTCAGCTTGTTACCACACTCACACCAGACAAGCAGGTGCCTACCCCCTTCCCTCGGCTCACCTACACCGAGGCCATCAACCGCTATGGCAGCGACAAGCCAGATATTCGTTATGGGCTAGAGCTGGTCGATGTCTCTGATGTGCTTGCCAATACGCCATTTCAGGTCTTCCAAAACGCGCTCGCTCAAGGTGGTCAAATCAAGGGGCTATGTGTCCCTGGCGGCGGCCAGTATAGCCGCAAGCAGTTGGATGAACTGGTGCTTGTCGCGCAATCGGCCGGAGCAAAAGGATTGGCCTGGTTGGCGTTGGCAAACGAAGCCAATACCGCACCACGATCATCCTTTGCCCGTTTTGTGAGCGAAGAAGCGATTGCCACGCTGATTGCCCGTTATGGAGCGCAACCCGGTGACCTCGTGCTTCTGGTTGCCGATACTGCCACCGTAGTAGCAAACACATTGTCACGCTTACGGCAGGAGTTTGCCAGCCGCCTGAATCTGGCCGATCCTTCGGTCCTAGCGTTTGCCTGGGTGCTCGACTTTCCCCTGGTTGACTGGAATGCTGATGAGCGCCGCTGGGATTCCGTACATCACCCATTTACAGCGCCCCAGGAAGACGACATTGCGCTCATGGATACTGACCCAGGCAAGGTGCGGGCACGAGCCTATGATCTCATTCTCAATGGTTATGAACTGGGCGGCGGTAGTATTCGTATTCACCAGCGTGCGTTGCAGCAACAAGCCTTTGCATTGCTCAATATTGATGCTGAAACAGCTCAAGCGCAATTTGGTCATATGCTCGAAGCCTTTGAATACGGGGCACCACCGCATGGCGGTATTGCGCTGGGCATCGACCGTCTGATTATGCTCCTCAACAACGAAAGCACCATTCGTGAAGTGATGGCCTTCCCCAAAACGCAACAGGCTGCCGACCTGATGATGGATGCGCCATCACCCGTTGATGAGAAACAACTCCATGATTTGCATATTACCCTGCGCAAAAAGAAGTGATATCAATAGCCAATACAGCGCTTTCGCCGCGATAACCATGGAAATAAGAACATGTATTCTATTGACAACCCCTGTTATCTGTGCTACAATTCATAATCGTTGTGCAGTACGGACGAACGTGCCGTACCGCACTTTATATTGTGTTTCAGGGTAGGCCTACTCTAAAGCGCAGCCAGTGCTGTGACTAGAACAACCATACAGGGCCTATAGTTCTTTTTTTGTCTGTTAAAGCACTCTGTTACACAAAGCAACAGCATTGCACTGAAGGTATCAGGGTATGCCAACGATTAACCAACTGGTACGCAAACCGCGTAAACCAGTGATTAAGAAAACCAAAGCACCAGCATTGCGGTTTACCTATAACTCACTGCGTGGCAAGCTCACCCGTGGCAAAGGTTCACCGCAAAAACGTGGGGTCTGTACCAAAGTCAGTACCATGACCCCGAAAAAACCCAACTCGGCGTTACGCAAAATCGCTCGTGTACGTCTTTCCAACGGGCTTGAAGTAACGGCGTATATACCAGGTGAAGGCCATAACTTGCAAGAACACTCGGTCGTGCTGATCCGTGGCGGTCGTGTCAAAGACCTGCCGGGGGTGCGCTATCACATTGTTCGCGGGACACTCGATACACAGGGAGTATCCAATCGCAAGCAAGGTCGTTCAAAGTATGGATCGAAAAAAGGTGGGGTTACTCCCAGCAAGAAGCGTTAAGCGGTAATGGAGGATGTTCGGTATGCCTCGTCGTGGAAAAATTACCAGACGAACCGCATCGCCCGATGCTCGTTATAACAGCCTTGTGCTGCAGCAATTCATCAATAAACTTATGATGCGCGGCAAAAAGAGCGTGGCCGAGCGCATTGTGTATGATGCCCTGGACTTGGCAAGTGAGCGTTTAAATCGTCCGCAAATCGAATTGTTTGATCAGGCCTTGCGCAATGCCAGTCCTTCAATTGAAGTCAAACCGCGTCGCGTTGGTGGGGCAACCTACCAGGTACCGGTTGAAGTACGCAGCGACCGACGCCTATCGCTCGCTATGCGCTGGATTATTCGCTCGGCACGCGGGCGTACCGGCAAACCTATTCATGAACGTCTTGCCATTGAATTGATGGATGCCTATAACAACACCGGCACAACCATCAAACGCAAAGAAGATGTGCATAAGATGGCTGAATCGAATCGTGCATTTGCTCATTATGGTCGATCATAAGACATTGGAAGATGCCAGGGTGCCTTGGAAGGAGACACCACGATGACACGCCAGGTAGAGTTGGAAACCATTCGGAATATTGGTATTATCGCTCATATTGATGCGGGTAAAACTACGACAACTGAGCGTATTCTGTTCTATACCGGTCGGACCTATAAAATTGGTGAGGTCCATGAAGGGACCGCCGTGATGGACTGGATGCCGCAGGAGCAGGAGCGTGGGATTACGATTACATCGGCAGCAACGACGGCCAGTTGGAATGGTCATCGGGTGAATATTATCGATACTCCCGGTCACGTTGACTTTACAGTAGAAGTTGAACGCTCGTTGCGGGTGCTTGATGGCGGGGTCGTGGTGTTTGATGCCGTTGCTGGCGTAGAACCACAATCGGAAACGGTCTGGCGCCAGGCAGATAAGTATCTGGTGCCGCGTATCTGCTTTGTCAATAAGATGGACCGTCTTGGGGCGAATTTTCAGCGCACCGTTGATATGATTGTTGAGCGGCTCGGCGCCCGTCCCGTCCCTATTCAACTCCCCATTGGTTCAGAAGATAGTTTCCAGGGCGTAGTCGATTTGCTCGAAAACAACGCCGTGATCTACAGGGATGAACTGG
>JAAURD010000107.1 GCA_012034075.1 Chloroflexaceae bacterium
CGAACCCGATAACAACGACGCAACCGGCATCAGCACCAACCTGACGGTAGACTTTGGTCTGTATCAACCCGTCAGCCTGGGCAATCAGGTCTGGTACGACACCAACAACGATGGCATCTTTGACGATACCAGCGAAGTGGGGATTGAGAACGTCACCGTGCTGCTCTGGCTCGATGATGGCGATGGCAACTTCAACCCAATCAGCGATACCCTGATCCTCACCGACACCACCGATGCCAACGGCATCTATGGCTTTGCCAACCTGCACCCCGCCGACTACTTTGTGCAGATACCGCAAAGCCAGTTTGCCAGCGGGGCAGTGCTCTTTGAGTACATCAACAGCACCGGCAACGACCCGGTGCCCGGCCCCAACGACAACGTCAATCATGACGATAACGGTGCTGTGTACGCCGGTCAGGGCGTGGTCAGCGATTTTATCAGCCTGGCAGCCGACACTGAGCCAACCAACGATGGTGACAGCAGCAATGACTCGAACCTGACCGTAGACTTTGGCTTCTACACCCTGAGCCTGGGCGATAGGGTGTGGTACGATACCAACAACGATGGTCTCTTCAATGGCAGTGAAGTGGGTATCGCCAATGTGGAAGTGCTGCTCTATCGTGATAGCAACGACGATGGTACGCCCGATGGCAGTGCTGTCCTTAGCACAACCACCAGTATCACGGGTACCTACCGCTTCGATGGGCTGGACGCCGACACCTACATTGTCGAAATCGTGCCGCCGGCTAATCACATCAGCAGTAGTGGAACCAATGGCTCGGTCAGTGGCCCCTACGAGCCAGCACCTGACCCGGATAACAACGCCGATGGTGATGACAATGGCAGCGATAACAGCGGCACGATTCGCAGTGCGCCTATCACCCTGGTACCCAACAGCGAACCCGACATCACCAGTGCTATCGGCTTGAGCGTCAATACCACGGTGGACTTTGGTCTGTATGAACCGCTCAGCCTGGGTAACCTCGTCTGGTACGACCTCAATAACAATGGCAACGTTGATGGCGGTGAACAGGGTGTAGACGGCGTTGTCGTTGCACTCTGGCTTGATGATGGCGATGGCAACTTCGACATCATCACGGATACGTTCGTCCTGAGCGATACGACCGATGCCAGTGGCATCTATGGCTTCACCAATCTGAAAGCGGGCAACTACTTTGTCCAGTTACCCGACGATAACTTCGCCAGCGGGGCCGTGCTCTTTGAATATACCAACAGCACCGGCAACGACCCGGCGCCTGACCCGAACAACAATGTCAACAACGATGATAATGGCACCCGCGTCGCGGGTCAGGGCGTGGTCAGCCAGTTCATCAGCCTGGCAGCCAACACCGAGCCGATCAACGATGGCGACATCAACAATGACACGAACCTGACCGTAGACTTTGGCTTCTACACCATGGAGCTGGGCAACCTGGTCTGGAACGACACCAACAACGATGGTCTCTTTGACGATACTAGCGAAGCAGGTATCGAAAATGTAACCGTGCGGCTCTACCGCGATAGTAACAACGACGGCACACCCGATGGCGCTGCTATCGACACGACCACCACGGATGCCAACGGGAACTACTTGTTCACCGGCCTGATCAATGACACCTATATCGTCGAAATCGTCCCACCGCCGGACTATGTCAGCAGCACCGGCACACCGGGGCAAACCAGCGGCCCATATGAACCCGCTGCTGACCCGGATAACAATACCGATGATGACGATAACGGTACGAAGAATGGCGGCACTATTCGCAGTGCGCCGATTACGCTGGTGGCCGGAGCTGAACCCGATACCGATGCTGTTGACGGCATCAACGTCAACCTGAGGGTAGACTTTGGTCTGTATGAACCACTCAGATTGGGCAACCAGGTCTGGTACGACACCAACAATAACGGCATCTTTGACGATAGTACTGAAGTGGGCATTGAGAACGTCACCGTGCTGCTCTGGCTCGATGATGGCGATCAAATCTTCGACCCGGCCAGCGATACCCAGATCCTCACTGACACCACCGATGCCAGCGGCATCTATGGCTTTGCCAACCTGCACAATGCCGACTACTTTGTGCAGATACCGCAAAGCCAGTTTGCCAGCGGGGCAGTGCTCTTTACGTACATCAACAGCACCGGCAACGACCCGGTACCTGGTCCCAACAACAACGTCAATAATGACGATAACGGAGCCGTGAACGCCGGTCAGGGCGTAGTCAGCGATTTCATCAGCCTGGCAGCCAACACCGAACCAACCGACGATGGCGACAGCGATAATGACTCGAACCTGACCGTAGACTTTGGCTTCTACACCCTGAGCCTGGGCGATAGAGTCTGGTACGATACCAACAACGATGGTCTCTTCAATGGCAGTGAAGTTGGTATCGCCAATGTGGCAGTGCGGCTCTACCGCGATAGCAACAACGATGGTACGCCCGACGGCGCTGCTATCCTCAACACAACCACCAGTATCACTGGTACCTACCGCTTCGACGGACTGGACGCTGACACGTACATTGTCGAAATCGTGCCACCCGCTGATCATGTCAGCAGCAGTGGTACCAACGGCTCGCTCAGCGGTCCCTACGAGCCAGCACCCGACCCGGATAACGACACCGACAACGATGATAATGGCAGCGACAACGGCGGCACCATTCGCAGTGCGCCCATCACGCTGACGCCCAACAGCGAACCCGACATCACCATTGCTATCGGCTTGAGCGTCAATACCACCGTAGACTTTGGTCTGCATGAACCGCTCAGCCTGGGTAACCTCGTCTGGTACGACACCAACAACGATGGTCGCTTTGATGACACCATTGAAGTGGGAGTTGAGAATGTCACCGTGCAGCTCTGGCGCGATGATGGCGATGGCAGTTTTGACCCGATCAGCGATACGCTGGTGCTGACCGACACCACCGATGCCAGTGGCATCTATGGCTTTACCAACCTGGCTGCCGGCAACTACTTTGTGCAGCTACCAGCCGATAACTTTGCCAGCGGTGCCGTGCTCTTTGAATATGCCAACAGCACCGGCAACGACCCGGTACCCGATCCCGACAACAATGTCGATAACGACGACAATGGCAGCATCACCGCCAACGATGGCGTCGTCAGCAAGATGATCACCCTGGCTGCCAACACCGAGCCAATCAACGACGGTGACACCAACAGCGACACCAACCTGACCGTAGACTTTGGCTTCTACACCATGCGCCTGGGCAACCTGGTCTGGAAAGATACCGATAACGATGGCCTGTATGAGCCAGCCGATGGCGAAGCAGGCATCGCCGATGTGGAAGTACGGCTCTACCGCGATAGCGACAACGATGGCACGCCTGACGGCAGCGCTATCCTGACAACAACAACCAGTATCACGGGGAACTACACGTTCACCGGCCTGATCAGCGACACCTACATTGTTGAAGTGGTGACACCGGATATTCATGCCAATAGTACCGGTGCACGTGGCTTCGCAACTGGCCCGTATGAACCCGCCAGCGATGTTGACGATAATAGTACCGACGATGACGATAACGGCAATCGCAATGGCGCTGTGGTACGCACCTATTCCATCACCATGGTGCCTGGGGCCGAGCCATATGTCGATAACGCTCTTGGCCTGACCGAAAACAACACGGTAGACTTTGGTTTCTTCCTGTTGCTCAATATTGGCAACCTCGTCTGGTATGACCTGAACAACAATGGCATCGTTGACGCCGGTGAACCCGGTATCCCCAACGTCAAGTTGTGGCTGCGCCGCGACAACGGCGATGATATCTTTAACCCGCTCGACGATACGGTTGTCGCAACCCAGACCACCGACATCGATGGGAACTATTACTTTGATCTCAAAGAGGCCAATGACTACTTTATCCAGATACCGCCGGAGAACTTCGACAGCGGCGGCCCACTCTACCGCTATATCAACAGCACCGGCAACAACCCGGTGCCCGAAGTCAACGACGACGTCAACAATGATGATAACGGCGCCTTTGTCGATGGTCAGGGCATCGTCAGCACCCTGTTGACCCTGGTTGCCGAGAACGAACCCATCGACGATGGCGACAACGATAGCAACACCAACCTCACGATTGACTTTGGTTTCTATCGGCTCAATCTGGGCAACCTGGTCTGGAACGATCAGAATAACAACGGCAAGGTCGATGCCGGTGAGCCAGGTCTGCCCAATGTCCGAGTCCGGCTCTATCGCGATAGCAATAACGACGGCAACCCCGACGGTGCCGCGGTACGCACGACCAGGACCGACCTGAACGGCAATTACCAGTTCGACGACCTGGAAGAGGATACCTACATCGTTGAAGTTGTCCCGCCGGCCCGCTACATCAGCAGCAGTGGCACCAATGGCAGCACCAGTGGCAGCCATGAGCCAGCCGTTGACCCGGATGATAACGACACCGATAACGATGACAACGGCACAACCAGCGGTAGCGTCGTGCGCAGTAGCCCAGTAACCCTGGAACCAGGCAATGAGACCAATAACGATACCGGTACGGGCCGCAGTGCTCGCCCGACGGTGGACTTTGGCCTGTATCAGCCGGTGAGCCTGGGCAACCAGGTCTGGTACGACACCAACAACGATGGCATCCTGAATGCCAACGAACAGGGCGTGGCCGATGTACGGGTTGAGCTCTGGCAGGATAACGGCGATGGCGTACTCAAACCATCGCAGGATACCTTCATCGGCTTCGATACGACCGATAGCGATGGCCTGTACCTGTTTACGAACCTGGCTATTGGCGACTATCTGGTCTCGCTGCCGCAGAGCAACTTTGCCGACGGTGCCGTGCTGAATGGCTATACCAATAGCACCGGCAACGGTGTGGCCCCCGATCCCGATGACAACCAGAACAACGATGATAATGGCACACCGGTGCGCAACCGCGGCGTCGTGAGCCAGCCCATCAGCCTGGCGCCAGGACCGAACCAACCAACGATGGCGATAAAGACGCCAGCTCTAACCTGACCGTAGACTTCGGTTTCTACACCCTCAGCCTGGGCAACCTCGTCTGGGAAGATACCAACAACAACGGTCTGGTCGATGCTGATGAACAGGGCCTCAGCGGCGTCACCGTGAAGCTCTACCGTGATACCAACAACGATGGCAAACCCGACGGTCAGCCGATTGCGACCACAACCACTGCGACTGACGGTAGCTATCTCTTTGCTGCACTCAATCAAGGGAGCTATATCGTCGAGGTCGTCCCGCCCGCCAACTACCTCAGCAGCACCGGCAGCAATGCCCGCAGCAGCGGCGCCTACGAAGCCGCGCCCGACCCAGACGACGACATTGATAACGATGACAACGGGACAACCAGCAACAGCGTCGTGCGCAGTGCCACCGTCACCCTGCTGCCCGGCAATGAGCCAGCGTTTGACCATGCCAGCGGCAGCAGCGCCAACCCGACTGTGGATGTTGGGCTCTTCCGTCCGCTCAGCCTGGGCAACCTGGTCTGGGAGGATATCGACAACGATGGCCTGGTCGGTAACAATGAAGCGGGCATTGATGGCATCACCGTCAATCTCTACTTCGATGCCAACGCCAACGGCACCCTTGACACCAGCGAAGCAACCGCCGTTGCCACAACCGTCACCAGCGATGGTGGCTACTATCTGTTTGATCATCTCATACCGGGCAACTACCTGGTCGAACTTGATGCCAGCAACTTTGCCGATGCCGCCGTGCTGGACGGCTACGCCAGCAGCACCGGCGCCAATGCCAACAGCGGCGCCTTCGAGACCGCCCCCGATGCGGATGACAACCCCACCGACAGCGATGATAATGGCAGCGTCGATGGTCCACGCCTGGGTGCGAGCGGCACCATTCGCAGCGCCCTGGTGACCCTGACACTCGATAGCGAACCCGAAAACGAAAGCGACCTGGGCAACGATGGTAGCGGCAGCGCTATCGATAGCAATAGCAACCTGACCGTTGACTTCGGCGTCTTCAAGCTGCTCAGCCTGGGCAACCTCGTCTGGGAAGACCTCAACAACAACGGCACAGTCGATGACAATGAGCGTGGTATCAGTGGCGTCACCGTCGTGCTCTATCAGGATCGCAACGAAGACGGCACGCCCGATGGCGACGCGCTGGCAACCACCACGACCGACGATAGCGGCAACTACCTGTTTACCGAACTCTGGCCAGGCAACTATCTGGTCGTCATTCCCGAATCCAATCGTAACACAGGCAATCCGCTAGAGGACTACAACAGCAGCACCGGCGGCAGCAGCGAGCCTGCCCCCGATGTTGATAGCGATGACGACGACAACGACGACAACGGCAGCGAATCCGCTACGCTCGGCGTTGCCAGCGAACCCGTCACCCTGACGCCCCAGTCTGAACCAGTGGACGATGGCGACACCGACAGCGACACCAACCTGACCGTGGACTTTGGCTTCTACCAGGGCGCTTCACTCGGCGATTACGTCTGGTACGACACCAACACCGATGGCATTCAGGATGCCGCTGAAACCGGCCTCAGCGGTGTCACCGTCGAACTGTACACCCCCGGTGATGACGGCATTGCCGGCACCGACGATGATGTTCTGGTCGATAGCACGGTGACCAGCGGCGATGGCGCCTATGGCTTTACCGCGCTCGATCCAGGTGACTACTTCGTGGTCTTCACCCCGCCCACGGGCCATGTCTTTAGCCCGCAGAACGAGGGCAACGATACCGCCAGCGACAGCGATGCCGCCCTGGACACGGGTATCACCGCCATCACCACGCTGGTATCGGGTGAAAACGACCCGACCTGGGATGCCGGTCTGTATCAACTGGCCGGTCTGGGGAACTACGTCTGGGAAGACCTCGACGCCGATGGCATTCAAGATCGGAACGAGAGCGGCATAGCCGGCGTGACCGTACACCTGTATGCCGACGAAAATCAGGATGGCACACCCGATGGGGCCGCGCTCCTCAGCACGACCACGGACGACGGCGGCTACTACGCCTTCACCGACCTGGAGCCAGGCAGCTACATCGTCGAGTTTGTCACACCCGATGGCTATGTGGTGAGCAATGCCGATCAGGGCAGCAACGATGCCACCGATAGCGATGCCGATAGCACAAACGGGCGCACGACCACCATCACCCTGGCGGCCAATGAGACCAACCCGACCCTGGACGCAGGCTTCTATCAGCTTGCCTCGCTGGGCGACCGTGTCTGGCTCGACCGCAATGTCGATGGCCTGCAAGATAGTGACGAGGTCGGCATCAGCGGTGTCACCGTCAATCTCTACACCAACGATGGCACACTGGTGGGCAGCACCAGCACCGATACCCGCGGCTTCTACGCATTTACCGATGTGATCCCAGGCAGCTACATCGTCGAATTTGTCACGCCCGCTGACTACCTGATCACCCGCATCAACCGCAGTCGCGATGACAGCAGCGACAGTGACGCCAACCGCACAAGCGGCCGCACCGGTGTCGTCGTCCTGACCTCTGGTGAGCATGATCCAACCCTCGACGCCGGTCTCTATCAGCTTGCCAGCATCGGCGACCGTGTCTGGCTCGATACCAATGCCAACGGCATCCAGGATAGCGGTGAAATCGGCGTAGCCAGAGTCATCGTCGCCCTGTACCAGGGCGACGGAACACTGGTGGGCATCACATTCACCGATGCCGACGGCAATTATACCTTTACCAATCTCCTACCGGGTGACTATTATGTCACCTTCGTACCGCCCAGCGGCTACAACATCAGCCCGCCGAACGCCGGCACAAATGATGCCGCCGATAGTGATGCCGACCCGACCACCGGTGCGACCACGGTCACCACCCTGGATCCGGGCGAAGATGACATGACCTGGGATATCGGTCTCTTTGGCGCAGCCAGCCTTGGCGATTATATCTGGCTCGACCAGGACGGCGACGGTACGCAAGATGCAACCGAACCAGGCATCGAAGCTGTCACCGTCAACCTCTATCAAGACAGCAACGAGGATAACGTGGCCGATGGTACACCAATTGCAACGACCACCACCGGTGCTACCGGCTACTACCAATTTACTGACCTGGCTCCGGGCAGCTACATTGTCGAATTTATCACGCCTGAAGATTACTTCCTGACCAATCCCGATCAGGGCGACGACAATGCCGCCGATAGCGATGCCGATATCACCACCGGACAGACGATGAGCGTCACACTGGTGGTCAACCAGCACGACCCGACCATCGATGCAGGCATGTATCAGCCTGGCTGGATCGGCGATTATGTCTGGCTCGACGAAAATGTCAACGGTATCCAGGATAGTGGCGAGCCAGCCATGAGCAACATCACCGTCAATCTCTACGATACGACGGGCAACCTGATCAGCACCACGACCACCAATGATACGGGCTTCTACCAGTTCATCGACCTGACACCAGGTGGCTACATCGTTGAATTTATCGCCCCCGATGGCTACGGCCTGACCCATGCCAACCAGGGCAGCGATGAAGCAGTCGATAGTAACGCCAACACCACCGACGGTCGTAGCGATGTGGTACTGCTCACATCGGGCGAACACAATCTCGATATAGATGCGGGGATGACCGAACTGGCAAGCCTGGTTGACCGTGTCTGGCTCGATGAAAACGGCAACGGCCAGCAAGACAACAACGAACCTGGCTTCACCGGTGTGATCGTGAATCTGTACGATGCCGATGGCAATCTCATCGATACCACGACCACCGATGCTGATGGCAACTATGCCTTTACCAATCTCCTGCCCGGCGACTACTACATCGAATACACCATTCCCGACGGGTATGAGACCAGCACGCCTGAGAATGGCGATACATCCGAGTCGCCTGATGGCAGCACCATCGTCCAGACACCCATCATCACCCTGCTGCCCGGTGAAAACCGTCTGGACAAACCCATCGGCCTGATTGAAAGCGACGGCGTTGGCGTCTCGATTGACAAGACCGTGAGCCTGGCAACCATTGCGCCCAACCAGATTGTGACCTACACCCTGACCATTCGCAACACCAGCGACAGTGTCCGCCTGTCGCCCGTCAAAGTAATCGACACCCTTGAAGACGGCCTGACCTACGTTGATGGCAGTGCCAGCCCGCAGCAACCCGATGTCAATGGGCAAATCCTCACCTGGAGCGATATCAGCGACGGCGCCGGTATGGCTGCGGGTGAAGAACGCGTGATCACCTTCCTGGCATCGGTCAGTGAAGATGTTGGTGTCTATGTCAACCGCGCCGATGTCGAAGGCACCTACCCTGGCGGCACCGTAACCGACAGCGACGACGTATCGCTGGTTGTCACAGACCCCATGGTCGAAGTTAATAAAGGCATTGTCACACCGGGCTTTGTCAATGGCGTCATTACCTTTACCATTAGCATTACCAATACCGGCCCCAGTACCCTGGATATCGTCCCGCTCACCGACCGCTTCTTTGGACCGATTGACTATATCGGTGGCGATCCAGTGGCCGATATTGTTGACCAGGACAACCAGGTGATTGCCTGGAATGACCTGACCGAAACCTTTGGCAAAGACCTGGCGCCAGGCGAAGCCTTCCATCTCAACACCGCCTTCCGCCTGAGCGAAACGTCTGATCAAGAAGAGGAGATTACCAACATAGCCGAAGTCACCGGTGCGGAAGACAGCTTTAACAACCTGGCCTCCGACCGCAGCGACAGCGTGGCGACCACCACACCGCCATCACAGCCGACTGCCATTCAGTTGCTCAACTTCAGCGCAACGCAGCAAGCACAGGGTGTTGCCATCCGCTGGGCCACCGGCGCCGAAATCAATACGTGGGGCTTCCACCTGCTGCGCAGCAACGATGGCAGCCGCGCCAGCGCCGTCCATGTGACATCCGAACTGATCCGCTCGGAGGGTCAGCGCAACAGCGGCGCCCAATACAGCTGGTTCGACAGCACAGCCGTGCCAGGAACAACCTACACCTACTGGCTGCAAGAGGTCGAGCTCGACGGCAGCCTGATCGAATACGGCCCGATAAGCACGACCCAGGGCAGCACCAGCCAGCAACACAGCTTCTTCCTGCCACTCATCGTGCGGTAACAACAACACCGGCAGGGTCTGAACCGACCTGTACCGCCCCCGCTTTCCGTGGAAAGCGGGGGCGTCTCTTTCCCCAACGCCACATACAGACGAGACGTCCGCACTTAGTTACCGCCATCACAAAACCACAAATTCTATGGTATGATATTATCAGGTGATGCGATACGAATGCACAGGCGCATCACACACACTATGTGCTCAGACAAAACATACTAGATAGACAAACAGGACACCTATGAGCGACCGTGTTACCTTTAACCAGCTACGTCAACAGCGCCAGAAAATCGGCAAGCGCGAAACACAACGTATGGTACAGGCCTATCTCTTCGATATGTGGGCACTCATCAAAGAAGCTCGTATCACCCTGATCGGTTTTTCGCTGCTCACCACCATCAATACACTCTATCTCATGACCCTCTACAACCCTGGCTGCACCATTGACGAACGGCCATGTTTGCAGTTTCTCGAGGCCATCTTCGAGACAATCCGCTTTTATGTGTTTGAAATCAACCTGCCCTGGCCCAGTGGTGATCTGCTTGGTCAATTGTTGTGGTTTATTACACCGGTGCTGGGCGTTGCCCTCATCTTTCAGGGTATCCTTAATTTTGGGCGCTACCTCTTCGATAAAGCCAGTCGCACCGAAGCCTGGCAAGTCTCTCTGGCTCATACATACCAGGATCATGTCATTGTCTGTGGACTTGGACGTATTGGCTATCGTGTGATGATGCAGCTCTTACAGGCCGGCTATGACGTTGTCGTGGTTGATATCAATCGCGAGAGCAAATTTCTCACCCAGGCGCTGAACCTGCGCGTCCCCGTGATCTACGGCGATGCACGTGATCCGGACATCCTAGAGCAGGCCGGGGTGCCGCGCACGCGGGCTGGTTACCACCGCCGATAACGATCTGATCAATGTCGAGATCGCCCTAACCTCACGTATGATAAACTCCGATATTTATGCAGTCTTACGCATCTTTAATGACGATCTAGTAACCAATCTGGAGAATACATTTGGACATAATACCGCGTTTAGTTCTTCAGCCCTGGCTGCACCAACCATGGCTGCGGTTGCCGTCAGTTCCAGCGTCAAGAGCGTCGTCCCACTGACCAGCGGACTGCTCGGCCTGGCCGAAATAACCATAGCCAACGATAGTCATCTCACCGGGTTTGCCTCAAAGATCGAAGAAGCGTATAGCGTCCGTGTGTTACAATATTGCGATTCCCAGGGCCACTGGCAATGGTTGCGTTCAGGCCATCGAATCACCGGTGGCGATACCGTGTTAATGCTAGGACCAGTCCATATGCTGGAACATGCCCGTGAACAAAATCGGTCTGGCAGCAAATTTGAGCACATCACCCGTGCCACACCGTTAGAGCACTTCACCGACGAACGCAACCTGGTCATTGTCTGTGGCCTGGGTCGCGTGGGCTACCGCATGATCTATGTCCTGGCAACGCGGATACGCCCACGCCCAGAAATTGTCGTAATCTGTCATAACGAAACCCGTGCCCCCTTTATCGAAGCAGTCCAGGCACTGGGCGCCAAAGTAGTCAAGGGCGATGCACGTCTGGCCGACGTGTTGCGTGCGGCCGGTGTGCAAAAAGCCTACTCCCTGGCAGCAGTCACCAGCGATAACCTGGTCAATATCCAGATCGCACTGACCGCACGGCGACTCGCACCCGCCATTGATGTAGTACTACGCGTCTTTAGTGATGTTCTAACGAGTGAATTAGAACAGATTTTTGGCCCCAATACCGTCTTCAGCACCTCAGCCCTGGCCGCACCAACCATAGCGGCGGCAGCAGTTGATCCCGATATTCGCTATGTCGTCAATATGGGCGGGCGTTTGCTCTCCTCGGTCGAACTGGTGCTGCACCGTGAAAGCGAACTGGTAGGCAAAACAGTTCATCAAGTCTATGAGCAAGATCATGTGATTGTGATTTTGCTGCATCGTCAGGGGCAACGTCAGCTGCTCCCTCCCCCGACAACACCATTGCAAGCCAACGATGAAGTCGTCATCATGGTCGAAATCGATAAAATGGCGCAATTGCGAGCAATGGGCCAACCCAGCCGCGTTGCAACACCACAGCAACTGGTCGCCACCCGCACCCAGCGTCTAGACAACCAGAGTGCGAGCAACCCATAACCATTAAAGGAGCCCTGTACCCATGACCGATCAACCGTCACGCTTACTTCGTATTCTCGCCGACAAGCGTGTCGAAGTCGCCCGCCACCAGCAGCAGCGCCCGCTTGCCATGCTGCAAGCCGAGTGTAGCCGCAGTGCCCCGCCACGTAGCCTGGGGAGAGCACTGCGCCAGCCACGCCAGGGCCGCACCGCACTGATTGCCGAAGTGAAAAAAGCCTCGCCCAGTCGCGGCGTGCTGCGCGAACCATTCGATCATCTGGCAATTGCGCAGATTTACCTTGAACACGGAGCCTCAGCCCTATCCGTATTGACCGATGAACCATACTTCCAGGGCAGCCTGGCCTATCTCCAGGCCATCCGCGCCATGCAAGAACGCACCGCTGATGATGTTTCTGGTGCAGACGTACCGCTGTTGCGCAAAGACTTTCTGATTGACCCCTACCAGCTCTATGAAGCGCGTGCCTGCGGCGCCGATGCCGTGCTCCTGATAGTCGCCGCCCTGGATGATGCCCAGCTACACGACCTGCTCCAGCTCACCCATGCGCTCCACATGGAGGCATTAGTCGAAGTCCACGATGAAACCGAAATGGAGCGAGCACTCGCAGCCGGCGCCACCATTCTCGGCATCAATAACCGCAACCTGCATACCTTTGAGACAACCCTGGCAACGACCGAACGCTTGATTGCGGCACTACCCACCATGCCCGAACGCCCGTTGCTGGTCAGCGAAAGTGGCATTCACACGCCAGACGATGTCGCACGAGTACGGCACTGTGGTGTGCAAGCCATTCTGGTCGGCGAGTCGCTCGTCCGTGCCGACGATATTGGCGCAAAGGTACGCTCACTCGTTGCGGCGTAGCGTGCAAGCGCCGCAGATATGGCGAGCAGCTGCACGGTGTGTTGGCGTACGCAACCTGCCACTGGCAGCAGCATCGTGATGGTCGTCCCATGGCCGGGCGTGCTTTCGGTCGATATCTGACCTCCATGGGCTGGAACAAATTGGCGGGCGATGGCAAGACCCAGGCCGCTGCCGCGCTGACGGGCGCGATCCGCCTTCCAGAAACGGTCAAAGATAGGTGGCAGGTCTGGCGTGGGGATACCACTGCCAGTGTCTGTCACCGTGAGCATCATCAACTGGTGGTCTGTGCGTCACTGTTTGTGGTGGGCATGGCAGAGAGTGTCATGCAGCCGCCTGCTGGGGTATGGCGCGCGGCGAACGCTGCGCCGTTCTAGGTCGATCACCAGTTCGCCACTATGCAGCAGGCCCGTCGGCTCGGTGGGGGCTTCGCTACGCCGCAGAACGGCCCGCACACGGGCAACCACTTCGCGCGGACTGAAGGGCTTGGTGAGAGAGTCATCGGCGCCGAGTTCCAAGCCAATCAGACGGTCGGCCTCTTCAACGCGAGCGGTCAGCATAATCACGGGCAACCGTGCGGTGGCCGGGTCGCGCCGCAGCGCCCGCATCACGTCCAGTCCATCAATCTGTGGCAGCATCAGGTCGAGCACAAGCAGGTTGGGGCGTTCGTTGCGGGCCAGGCGCAGGGCGGTGGCACCATCGCCGGCGGTCAGCACACGAAAGCCCGCACGCACCAGATAATCCTGCACAATCTTGACGATTTCGGTTTCATCATCAACCACAAGAAGAGGATCATGGTTCTTCCCGTTCACCTGGGAACTGGCGTTTGGCGCAACGTGCTGCGCCGCTCCGCATTGGCGTGCCCAGCACCCTTGAGGGCAGCTCGTAGCTGTTTTCCCACAAGGCGTGCTGCTGCCCGTGGCATGATACCATTGACGTTGGCGTACCCGCTTATGGCGGCGGGTCACGTGTGTCGTCGTGACGTGAGCGACGGACCATCCAGATGCCCAGGGCCAGCAGGCCACCGCCCAGGAAGAGCGACAATGAACCAAATGGCCCATGAACAACAGTGGAACAGAAAGTGGCGCTATGGAAATAGTGCACAAAGTCCTGCCGAAACGCCGACTATGTGGGTGTTTCAGCGCGGCAGCAGGACACTATCACGCGCCGAGTTATGCGATCACGATGTCATCCGCCGCATCCGTTTCAGTGCTCAACCCCGAGCCGTAGTGTCTGCAACCGAATATGCGCCGCCTTCAGCGGCCAGATACGCGCCAGGTCGGCATCCTGGATCGGTACACCCTGGTTCCGCAACATGGTCACAATCTGATCCATATACCAGGTATTCCACAGCACACAGCCATTCACGGCCAACCCCAACGCGCTGAGCTGGTCTTCCTGCCCTTCGCGGTAACGCTGCCGCAGTTCGCCGCGTCGCCCGTAGAAGATGTCCCGTGCCAGATCGTGCCGCGCCTCGCCCCGATTGAGTTGCGTCAGCACCCGCCGTCGGTGTTTCAGTGCTCAACCCCGAACCGTAGTGTCTGCAACTGAAAGACGATGTTTGATCTCTTCCAGGAGAGCGGGTTTCAGTGCTCAACCCCGAGCCGTAGTGTACTGACCGAACCATGTCCAAGTAG
>JAAURD010000108.1 GCA_012034075.1 Chloroflexaceae bacterium
GCTGAATACCAGTGAGCATCACCTCGCACCCAGCAACTTCACCGCCTGGGCTGCGCTGATCAACGCCTGCGCTACCTGCGTATCGACCATCAACACACCCGTAATATCGAGAATCGCCAGTGCCGCCTGCTGACGCGCCACCCCTTCCAGCAGCGTCTCAAGGACGAGCTGCGCACGAGTGCTATCAATCGTCCCAATCAGCGGCATAATCACAATATCGTGTGAAAGCGGGATCAGCGGCGTTGATAACTCACGCAGGGCCGCCTGCTGGGCATCGATGACTTGCTGTTGCAAGGCACTGCGTTCGGCTTCCTGACGCAGCTGTTCGGTAATATCACGATGAATCGAAGCAATATGACGGTTCTGGTGTGTCTGATCCTGGACAAGGAACGTGCTTACGAGAACAGAAAACGTACTCCTGTCTTTGCGCGTATGCGTGACTGTACCATTCCAGAAGCCATCAGTAGAGAGGTGCGCCATTAGCCGGTCGATGCGCTCTTGACTGCCCTGTGCCAGAGCCGAAAGATGCATGCCAATGATATCATCACCGTAGCCATACATGGTGCGTAGTGCTTGATTGGCGTAGGTGATAGTCCCATCAGTATCAGCTATCAAAATACCATCGGGTGCATGCGCAACCAGCGTCTCAAAGACCTGGAGTGCGGTCGCCTGCTCTTGCAAAGTCGTATTGGCATGGCTGAGTTCTTCCTGTATCTGCTTACGTTCGGTAATATCTTCCTTCACCGCAAGATAGTGAGTCATCGTACCCGCATCATCCATGATCGGCGAAATCGAAACCGACTCCCAAAAGAACGTGCCATCTTTACGGCAGTTATGCAATTCGCCATGCCATTCCTGACCTGCAACAATAGTTTGCCAGAGATCGGCATACACGTCTGGGTCCAACACGCCAGACTTAAGCACACGTGGGTTCTGTCCAAGCGCCTCCTCAACCGTAAAACCGGTTATCTGGACAAAACGCGGATTGACATATTCAATCCGCCCTTCAGTATCGGTGATAACAATAGAATTGGGGCTTTGTTCCACCGCGCGTTGAAACTTGCGTAAGGTCTCTTCGGTACGTTTGCGTTCATCCAGTTCGGTTTTAAGGCGTTGCAGCACGACGGCGAGATCCGCTCGCGTAGCTGCATCACTGCTCAGCAAGTTATCCAGCTCTTGTTCAAGCGAACGCTCCGATGGCGCCACCACAAAACTATCAACGTCATCGCCACGGGCAATAAAACTCGTTTGTTCGGCCCAACAACTCGTCTCAAAGAGCAGTGAAAAGATACCTGCACATTTACCCGCAGCCACACCACTGCCCCAGCAAACCCCCAGCGCTTTCTGATACAATCCCTCAAAGCTATTGGAGATGCGAATGTGACATGTCTTGTGCTCGCGGTCCAGTGAAACAATCTCCCAGTGGCCCCAGCCGGCCAGAATTGGAAACCGTGCCCACGAACGGAAACCCTGCTCAAAATCTGGCTCGTTGCAAATAATCTGCCAGTCAATATCAATATTTTTGCGTCCTTCGGCCTGCATCGCCAGAAAAAACCGTTCCGTCCCAACCATCTTCTGAAACCCTGACATCAGCCCGGCCAGCGTGGGAGCAACAAACAGAGTCGCTACCGCCGCGCCTTGAAAGGTACAGATGCCCTGATCGAGTTGCCATTGGATGGGTACGCCGAGGACTTCTATGCTTGGTGGTGCCGGTGCTTCGGCGATTGCTTCGGTTGAGGCTTGCGGTGCTTGCGCCAGAATCTGTTCTAACTCGGCAACTCGTTGGCGGAGCTGGGCCAGTTCTTGTTGCAATTCGTGCTGTGTGGTCATACATACCCTCTCTTTGCTGACTGATGCAGGGCAGCCGTCATGCCCGCTTGCAGGCTATTATACGTAAGAATACCGGGTAACTCAACCCCCAGTTGCACCAGCGTCTGTGCAATCTGGGGTTGAATGCCAGTGAGTACCACCTGCGCCCCCAAGAACCTGACTGCCTGTGCTGCACCCACAAGCGTATGGGCAACTGCGGTATCTACGGATGATACACCCGTGATATCGAGGATTGCCATGGTCGCCCGATGCTGGTGAACACCCTGAAGCAACGTTTCCATCATAAGCTGTGCCCGCCCCTGATCGATATGCCCAATCAGCGGCATCATCACAATATGATCGGCGATGGGGATAAGCGGCGCCGAAAGCTCACGCAGCGCCGCCTGCTGTGCATCAATCACCTGCTGTTGCAGCGCCACACGCTCTGCCTCAGCCCGCTTTTGCTCGCTCATATCACGCAGAATGGCGGGCAACGCCTGTGGCTGCCCCTGGCTATCACAGAGCAAAAAAGCGGTTATTTGTATGGGAAAGATGCTTCCATCGCGGCGTTGTCCCTCAATCATCCCTTTCCAGGCGCCCTCGTTCATAATGATCTGCATAATCCGCGGAATGCTCACCAATCGGTCATGTTCAGCAAAAAAGCAGCCATTCTGCATACCAATAGTTGCATCACCATAACCAAACATGGAACGGAAAGCCGGATTCGCATAGATGACCGTGCCATTGGGCAAGGCAACAGCTATCGCATCAGGAGCATATTCAGCCAGTACCTTGAACATGTGCAGCTCCTTCTCGGCGTGTTTGCGTTGGGTAATATCCACCATTGCGCCAACAATACCGCCTGGAGCACCATCGGCCTGTTGAAACACCGCCTTATGAAAGATTACCGTGTGAGGCTGCTGGTCGGCAAAGATGAGCTCTCGTTCATATATCTGCGTTCCGCCTTGCGCTAAAGCCTGGTTATCGACTCGCTGATAGAAGTCCGCCTGATCGTGCGGCAACAGGTCATGCAGCGTGCGACCAACGACCTCGCTCGCTGGTCGATTCATAATATTCGTGGTAAACATCTCATTGCAGCCTTGATAGATCCCCTCAGCATCCTTGTAGAAGACCGGAAAAGGCAGCGTATTGATCAGATTGGTAAACAAGTCGGTGCGGTGCTCAGCGGCGGCTGTGCTGCCTGCTTGCTCAGTCAGTGTGCGGACAGCATGTTCCAATTCGATAATACGTTGCCGAAGGTCTTCATTCTCTGCCTGGAGCTCTTTTTCTAGTCCATTATGGTACATCATTGTCGGTATTTCTCCTCGTATCAGGTCTGCAAAGGTTCAGACGGTGTTTTTGACAGGTATAAGGCGTTGAAACTATTTTATCGAATGTTTCTGATGATTCTCATCTATACAAACATACTCATAATAACGATAAGATCAGCAGGAACTTCATTATACAGTACTGCGGTTGAAATACAAGAGCAAAGGCATCTCATCACACAGATGAAAAAAGAACAAACATATGTTCTTACTTAAAGATACCATTCTCACAATCAGTACACCATACTTGCCACATGCCTATTGACATACCCTGAATGCATCGTGTAGACTTGAGTATAATGGATAGTAACAGCAAAAAGCCTGGATCTAACAGCTACCGACTTCTTGTTCATGGTAGGGCGGAAAGAGGGTACAAACATGGAAAATCTCTTACTTATTATTGGTCTGGCAGCGGTGATTATCTTAACCGCGCTGGTTGGCTGGCGTTTTTGGCAACGGCGCCAGGCCAAACAACAATCAAAGGTCATCGATATGAAAGCAGCCGAAGCCAGCGATGGCACGGTGGTGGCACAGCAACCCCAACCGGACGGGGAACATGGATCGAGCTGGGTGCCCGGTTTTATCCGCCATCATCCCATTCTGGTAACGGTCGTGGTATTACTGGCAGTGCTGGCACTTGGTTCATGGTTGCAGACCAACCCCTCGGCGTTCGCCGATATGCAAGCATGGCTCCTGCGTTCAAACACCAATGAATTGACGGTGGTCGTTGTACCGTTTGATGACGGCAACGATGGTCAGACCGGCCGCAATATCGGTGAAGAACTGGCCCAGACCCTGGATGCATCCCGTGATCCGCGGATGGTCGTAACATTTGTCGATCAACGACCCGCGAATGAAGCCGAAGTGCTGGCCCTAGCCGAAGCCAACCGCGCCGATGTGCTGATCTGGGGCAGTGTGCCCTCTGGCGAAACCCTGAATCGCCCAACCCTCCAACCACGCCTCGTCTACGCCCCCAATGGTGTCTATGCCCCCAACGCGCTGGCCGGCTATCGCGGTCGATTTGCCATGCCGATGCACCTTCAACTGACCCAGTCGCCGGTGAATGGCGCAGTCGTTCTTCCACCCCTGATGAGCATGCTCACCAATTACCATTAGGTGATATGGATGAAGCTTATGATCAGATCGAGCAACTCCTAGGCAGCGATACGACCTCTGCACCACTGTATGAGCCAATGCTCAACCGCGCCTGGCTACTGGCCCTACAGGGCAATATTCTGTGGGCCCGTGGCAACTATGAACAGGCTATCGCCACCTATCAATCCGCATTGCAACATGCCGATCAAATGAGCACCTACAACCAGGCACTTCTGACCAATAACCTGGCAGCTATATGGCTCGATGCAGAAGACCCTTCAGCCGCCGCCGCCATGGGCGATGCCGTGCAACTGCTCGAAGGGCAGGACCTGGGAGCCTTGCGCTTTAATCTCGGCTTGCTGGCCGAGAACCAGGGACGGTTTATGGACGCCCGGACGGAGTTGCAACAGGCCCAGAATCTGCTCCCATCGAATACAACGCTTCTGATAAGCCTGGCGCGTGCTTACCGCCAAGAGGGACAACTGGAGGCGGCCCGTCGCACGCTGTCCGCAGCACAGAACCTCGTCGGCCATGAGGTCGATCACGTACCTCAGGATGTCCGCCAGGTACACCGACTCTATCTGACAGGTCTGATTCAGGAAGAAGACGGCCTGATTCAACTGGCACAGCAAATTGGCGCACGTGGCCCGCTTGAGTGGGAAGTTGAACTGGCCCAGGCACAGCCCGATTGGGATATTGCACCTGCCGTAGTCTCTCTGCGCAATGCAATCCAAACGAGTGAACAGATGATCCAGGAATGGCGAGCACTAGCGACTTCCAATGCTGCTGCTGAAACTATCATCAACCAAGTGACCGATCCGGGTGCGAGTATGATTGAAGACGGTCAGGCGTGGCATGCCGAACAGGAAGTCTACCGCAAACAATACCATCTGGCACTGGGCCTGATCGAACAGGACCGCAGCCAGAACACAACCGCATCAAACGACTTTTTTGATGGCTTACGCGCTATTTTTCTGGGTCAAGGGCAGCAACTTCAGGAAGCCGAGAACATCCTCCGCGCCCACCTCGATATGCATCCGGAAGACACCGCGTCACGGGTGGCCTTTGCCCGCATTGGCCGGTTACGCTATATGCGCCAGCAGAATCAAGACCGCTTTGATGCAGCCATCGTGCGTTACGATGAACTGATGCGCATGGCGCCGCAAGAACCGGCGGGCTATTATGGCAAAGGCGTATTGATGCTGCAACGCGGCGACGCAGCACAGGCACGCCAACTAATGGAGCAGGCACTGCTCCAGAACCCCGCCTATTATCCCGCTCGCACCGGAGCAGCCCTTGCTGCCATCAGCCAAGATGATTGGGCCGCTGCAATCAATCATCTCGAGATTCAAGCCCAGCAATATCCCGTCGATAGTACCTGGCTCATGCTCGGTCGTGCCCTGCGTGAAAGTGGGCCGGGCCAGTATGAACAGGCCCGCCAGGTCTTGCTGACCCTGAATCAAGCCCAGGCCCTGGCCCGCCAGAACAACGCCGCCACGCTGATTGAACTGGGGCGCTTAGACCTGGCAACCGGTCAACTGGAGCGTGCCGAGCAGTATTTTGCCCAGGCCCGCCAGGCCGATCCGCAATCATCCGAAGCTGCACTTGAACTAGGGCATTTACTCGTCCAGCAAGGCAACTATGAACAGGCTGCCGAGCAGTTTCAAGCAGCGATTGCACATGACTCACGCAACGTTGATGCACGGCTTGCCCTCGCTGATCTCTATGTCGGGCCATTGGACGATGTGGAACAGGCCAATGAGCAATACCATCAGTTAATGAATATTGGTGTTGAACGGGTCGATACGCTGATGCAGATTGGCAACGCGTTGCTCGACCGAGGCATCAGTACCACTGCCGAACGTGCGTTTCGCCAGGCTATTGGCCGGCGACCCGATGACCCACGACTCCACCATGGTCTGGGGCAATCACTGCTTATGCAACAGAAACTGGCCGCCGCACGCATGGAAGAGGAACGTAGCCTGGCCCTCATTACCACCACCGATCAAGAAGCACAGGCACTGCGAGTCAAAGTACTGGTCGCTCTAGGCGACGTTGAGCGATTAGATGGGCGACTGGATAAGGCAGTTGAACGCTATAACCAGGCACTCACGCTCTACCCACTCGATGTGCAAGCCAAGTTGGGGCTGGGCCAGGTACTCGTTGCGCGTGGTTCCTGGGATATTGCCTTAAGCCATTTTCAGGATGCGGTCAATGCACCTGGTGGAAATACCAACCCCACCGCCTACTTCTGGCTAGCAGAGGCAACCTTACGTCAGGTCGGACCAGCCGAGGCCACTCACCTGTATAACCGAGCATTGGAGCTGCATCCCGAGTTCCCCGAAGCGCTGCTCGGTCTGGCCCAGGCCCAGGATGCCCAGGGCATGGCCGAAGCGATGACCACCGTACAGCAAGCCATCAACCTGCGCCCAGAATACCCCGAAGCCCTGCTCTTTGCCGGCAAGCTGGCGCAGCAGCGCGGCCAGCTTGACGAAGCCTTCGACTATTACACCGCATCCATAGAAGCGAGTGGACGCCTGGCCGAACCCTACCATCGCCGTGGTATCATGTATATGCAGCAGCAAAACTACCCCGCCGCAACCCGCGACTTGCAACGTGCAGCCCAGCTCAACCCAGGCAACACCGAAACATGGTACTGGTTGGGGCGCTCCTACTTTACCCAGAACCGGCTGCCAGAAGCACTCAATGCATTTGAACGGGCCGTTGCCTTGAGCGGGGGCAACTATACCGAAGCACGCCTCTACCAGGGTATGGTGGAAAGCGAGATGGGCGCATTGGATCAGGCCACCGCTTCTTTTCTCGCAGTGATGGAATCGGCCAATGCCAATGAGTGGGTTGCCCGTGCCAATGCCGAACTCGAACGGTTAGGGCGCTCGCAATGACCCCTGAATCGATGTCTGGGCTGGTCGATGACCCGACGCTTGCCGCGCTGTTGCCCGATTTCCTGGCCCTCCCGGCTGGTCATGTGCTCATGGGCACACCAGCCGCGATGCTCAGTGATCTGGCACAGCGCTACGGCGGCACCCGCGAAAGCTACCGCGAAGAATCGCCCCAGCACCTCGTGCCTATCGCAGCATTGCGCATCGCACGCGTAACCGTCACCCATGCCCTGTATGCCGCCTATGTTGCGGCCACTGGCGTACCCGCCCCGCTCATCTGGCGCGGCTCGACGCCGCCACCGGAACTGCAGGCATATCCGGTCGTCGATATCAGCTGGGATGACGCCCAGGCCTGCTGTGCCTGGTTAAGCCATTGTTCCGCCTCAGTCATCTTTCGCCTGCCCACCGAAGCCGAATGGGAATACGCCGCACGCGGCGATGATGGCCGCCAATTCCCCTGGGGCGACACATTTGCCCGAGAACTCGCCAACACCCGTGAATCAGCCATCGGTCGTCCTGTCCTGGTCGATGCATATCCTCAGGGTGCCAGCCGCTCTGGCCTATTGCAAATGGCCGGCAATGTCTGGGAATGGACCGCCTCACGCGATGCCAGCTATCCCTATCACGCCGATGATGGCCGTGAAAACCCAACCGCATCCGGGCGGCGCATATTGCGTGGTGGCTCCTATGTCAATGCCCTTGGGTTTGCTCGTTGCGCCTGTCGCTTTCGCCTGCTCCCCTCTGTCCGCAACGAATTTCTTGGCTTCCGGTTAGCACTCAGTGAACGGTCTTGAAGCGCTTGACATCGTGATCATTGCCAAAGAATAACCGTTATCAACGTAACATCGGTCGAGAAAGCTGTGCAAAATCTTTGCAGATTGCCACTCATGATACTTGATTCTGCCAGCATTTTCTGCTATGCTACAGAGAGCAGAAGTTCCGTCCTGGATTCATGCATCATAGATACAATGGGATCGTCTACCGGTTTTGCTGTAAACGATCCCATGATACGATGTCCCAAAAAAGCAAAGGCCAGCACATTGAAGATAAACGCTTATCCATAAAAAACAAACGTAAATGCTAAGCATCCAGGATTTACTCAAGGATATGCAATCATGAACCTGTCTCCTGGAAACATCTCTGATCATGACAATGCCTCGGTTGACGTGACCAAACTGTACGAACGAATCGCCGAACTCGAAGCGATGGTATCCCGCTTGCAGACCGAACATGAACAGTTCCAACAGTTCGTTCGGCAAAGACCAGTCGATGAAGCCACCTTGCACAGTTTTGTGCAACACTCTCAGGATGGCCTGGTGCTCGTGGATGAACAGGGTATTGTCATCGAATGGAGCCAGGGCTGCGAGCATATTGTCGGACTGAAACGGACCGACGTCATTGGTCGATCGGGTGTCGATGTGTGGCGCCAGGTAACTCCGGCCGAACCGCAAACCACCGAAGTCTATCGACGCCTTGAGACCGAAAAACCAACCCGCACGCGTGCAGAGCACGAGGCCAGAGACTTTGTCCAAACCATACAGCGCCCCGATGGTACCCTCCTGAAGGTTTCTGTTGCTGTCTTCGATCTCAATAACCGTCACCAGTGCTGGTTTGGCTATAATGTCCGCGATATCACCACCCAAGCACGTGCCGAAGAAGCCTACCGCACCCTGGTCGATAACTCACTCCAGGGCCTGGTAATCTTTCAAGATGGACAGATCGTGTTTGCCAATGCGGCTGCCGCACGGATTACCGGCTACGCTATCGACGAATTACTGGCTATGTCACCAGATCAAGCCGCCGCCGGGATCCATCCCGATGATCGCCAGCTGCTGGTTGATCGCGGTCGTGAGCGCCAGGATGGCAAGAACGTGCCCCAACAGTACGCCTTCCGAATTATACATAAAGATGGCAGTGTGCGCTGGTTAGAAGCCTTCTCTGTCCGTATTACCTACCAGGAGCAGCCGGCTAACCAGATGACCTACATCGATATTACCGAACGCAAGCAAGCCGAAGACGCCCTGCAAGCCAGCGAGCGTTTTATTCAGCAGGTTGCCCAGACAATCCCCGATATTCTCTATATTTATGACATCGTTCTGAAACGCAATATCTATAGCAATCGTCAGATTGGCGACGTATTGGGCTATAGTGCCGAAGAAATCAAAGCCATGGGCGATCATCTTATGCCAATCCTGATGCACCCGGATGATTTACCCCATGCCCAGCACTACTGGATATCGCAAGCTTATGCCATTGATAATGCGGTGATGACGATTGAATACCGCATGCGTCATCGCGATGGCAGTTGGCGCTGGCTCTTCAGTCGCGAAGTGGTGTTTACCCGCACCGATAACGGACAAACCCAGCAGATTCTGGGAGTTGCCCACGACATCACCCTACGCAAACACGCCGAAGAGGCCCTGCGTCAAAGTGAAGCCCGTTACCGAACGCTCGTAGACACCTTTCCCAACGGCGTCGTGTTCCTGTTCGATCACGATATGCGCTATCTCGTGGCCGGTGGACAACAGCTTGCCAGCATTGGTATGACCCCGGCCATGCTCGAAGGCAAAACCCTCTGGGAAGCCGTTCCTCCCGATATTGCCGAGATCGGAGCACCGCTCTATCAGGCAATTCTCCAGGGCAGCGCACCCGACGAAATTGAACAACATTATGGCGACCAGACCTACCGCACCCAGCCCGTCTCGCTGCGCAATGAAGCCGGTGAGATCATCGCCGGCCTGATCATTTCACAAAATATCACCGAACATAAGCGCATCGAAGAGGCGCTCCGTGACAGTGAAACCAACCTCCGCGCCCTGATCAATAATACCGATGGCAGTATCTGGGCCGTTGATCGGGACTACCGACTGATCGTGGGCAACAACGCATTTCTCGCCAATCTCCACCGTGTACTGGGTCGCACTCCCGTGTGTGGTGATAACGTTCTGAGCACAGATTTTACCGCCGATGTACAGGCCGAATGGCGCAGCTATTATGACCGTGCCTTACAGGGAGAAAGCTTTACGATCGATACCGTCTCGCGCTTTCGCCAACCAGCCGGCCATATGGAATACCACATGAGCCCGATCCGCACGGATGATGGAACAATCACCGGTGTGACCGTGTTCGGTCGTGATATTACTGATCGCAAATGTATCGAAGAAGCACTCCGCACCAGCGCAGCACGACTCGCCCGTGCCGAACAGGTTGCCCATCTGGGTAGCTGGGAAATGGAACTGGCAAGCGGCAAAAGCACCTGGTCAGACGAGATGTTCCGCATCTGTGGGTTTTCTCCGGGGGCATTTGCCCCTACCATGGATCTTGGCCTAAGCATGATCCATCCCGAAGATCAAGCAACAGCTGTTGACCATATCGAACGAGCAATCGCACAACGTCAACCCTACGACCTGGAAAACGGATCCAGCGCCCTGATGGCACGACTCGTTGGATCCATTCGATTGGTGAGTTGATCTATGATGATCAGCAACAGCCAGTGCTCTTGAGCGGTGCTTTCCTGGATATTACCGCCCGCAAGCTCTCGGAAATTCAATTGCAACGAGCCAATGAACGGTTACAGCAGGGCAATGAGCGGCTACACCAGCGCAACCGTGAAGTCATGCTCCTCAACCAACTGGGTGATATGCTGCTCGGCTGTCTCAGTGTTGAAGAAGCCTATGAAGTGATTGCTATCTGTGCTGAAATCCTCTTTGAAGGGCAGAGCGGCTCGCTCCATATGCGCAATGCCGAAAGCAACCACTTTGAAATCGTCTCCACATGGGGCAATGCATCAATCCCTGAGCCAATGCCAGAGCATCAGAGCTGCCAGACGCTCTGGCAACAAGGTCTCTGCCTCTTCCACAAAGCCCAGGAAAACCCCTGCCAGCATCTGAAAGCATGTGGTATAGCTACTGCTCTCTGTGTCCCCCTGGTCGTGCATGACGAAACCATGGGCATTTTGCATCTGCGTACGAACCAGGTGGTAGAATATGAAGTTTACCAGCGCAGGCAACAACTCGCCAATATCGTAGCACGACAGCTCTCAATGGCCCTGACCAACCTGATCCTGCGCGAACGTCTTGAACGACAGGCGATCCAGGACCCACTCACCGGGCTGTTTAACCGCCGCTACCTCGATGAAACCCTCCCCCGCGAGATCCAGCGGGCTGAACGCTACCAGCACAACATCGGCGTAATGATGCTCGATATCGATCACTTCAAGCGGTTTAACGATACCTATGGCCACGACGCCGGCGATACCCTGCTCCGTGAAGTTGGCGCCTTCCTCAAACGGCATACCCGTGGCGAAGATATTGCCTGTCGCTATGGCGGCGAGGAGTTTACTCTGGTGCTGCCGGTTGCCTCGCTCGACGACACCGCCCAGCGGGCCGAAGAGATTCGCCTCGGCATTCAGCGCCTGAACGTCTATCACCATGGTCAACCACTCGATCCAGTCACAGTTTCCATTGGCATAGCCGCTTTTCCCAATCATAACACCAGCGCCGATGGCCTGCTCAAACATGCCGATACCTGTCTGTATCAAGCCAAACGGAACGGGCGCAACCAGGTAGTACGCTCATCGGGTGTGCTGTGTCATACTGCTGTGCTACAGGAGCTTGATATGCAATAGCTTTGTAGTATGGTATACGTCATGGCGCATCGATACAAGATAGACTGATTCCGTATCAGACGGCGGTGCGGCGTGCCGCCGCACGGCGGCCGAAACGACTTGCAGCCTGCTTTGTGGGAACAGCGCGCTGCACCCACAAAGCAGGCGCTCCGCGTTCGATCAAAGCGCATACCAGTGATCACCCGAATTTGGTATGATTACGTAAACGGTAACAAGATCAGCGGCGCTCCGCTCCAGGTTTATGATCACATAGCAGAAGTATCTGTTGGACAACGCCTATCAAAGAGCATGGCCTGGATGACCACTCCATCCCAATATCATTGCATACGATAATAACATTTGTCTTTTGAGGCAAATACGGGTACAATATAGGTATGTATATGGAAGGAAGGAGTGTAGCGACATGAGATCATGGTATCGAATACTGACCTGGTTTACTTTTATCACACTGGTGCTACTCACTGCTTGCACCCAACCATCACGGCCGCCGATTGAAACAACCCATATGCCCAATACCACCGAAAGGGCTACCGCAACCGCTCCAGTTGGGGCAACATCACCACAGACGAGCGAGCTTGCAACACAGCTACCAGATGTTACGCCAACGGAATACATCCAGCCCAGCGAAATCGCTTTCGATGCTTTTGCGGCTGATTATGCTGAAGAAATAGACCAGACGTTCGATCTCACCGAAGAAGAAACGTCCCTATTACAACAATCTGGCTTTGTCGTCAGTGATCGTATCGCTTTTGACCAGTTCTCCAAGGCATATGCGTATATCTATTGGAAAGACTTGCCGGTCCTGATTACCACCGACTCGATCCTGCATGCAGTCCACCAGACTTCTGATGAGCTGTTAATGCGTATTGAAGCAACCATTCTGGCACCACAGTTGGCGGTTTTTCTCACCAACGTTCGCCAACAATTGCGTGAGGATGCCGCTATCAATAACGATCCTGAGCTTGCCCCAATCTATGATGACCTTGACATCTACTTGAGCGTTCCGCTTGCGCTCATGGCCGCGAGCAATGAACAGGCCGATATTCATCCAGATGCACTGCCCTATATAAAACTATCAAGGGAGGCCAATGAGATAGGAAAGATTGCATTGCCCGGTCGATATGAACACCAGATTGATTTTACGCTTTTTAAGCCTCGAGGCCATTATACAGAATATGAGCGACTCCGACGCTACTTCATGGCTATGAGTTGGCTGGGCCATGTTGATTTTCGTTTTTTCGGTGTTTCTGGTGTCGATGTTCGCAGTATTGCCGCAGCGGCCTTGCTCCGTGATACCATCGATCGCGCCGATCAACGCAAAACGTGGGACGAGATGGAGCGCGTGTTGCGTATGATTGTTGGTCAGAGCGACAACATGATCTTGCCAGAACTTGATAGATTGCTCAGTGATGCGAATATTGGCTCGCCAGCTGAAGCGTTGCATGGTACAGATCCTGATGCATTGCGTGCATTACTGGAGCGTAATACCTATGGACAGTCATTGATAGCGGGACAACCGCTGAAAGAAGGAGATGTTCCTACCAGTTTTCTGGTATTTGGTGCAAGGTTTGCGATTGATTCTTATGTGACGAATCAGCTGACCTTTTCCCAGTTAATTATTGAACGTCCTTTTCCATCTCCCCTTGATGTTCTGTATGCGCTGGGCAATGAGCGTGCAAAAACACATTTACAGGATGAGTTAGCGCGTTATCGTTATCTGGACAACCTGGAATACCTTCGTGAGCTTATAGCAGACCTGGATCTGGATTTCTGGCAGGAGAGTACCTACAATTACCGACTCGGTATCTTGCGTACATTAAATGCTCCCACGACAGATGATTCCTATCCCCAGACAATGCATACAGCAGCCTGGCAAGACAAAATGCTTCACACGCAGCTCGCCTCTTGGTCTCAATTAAGGAATGAAAGCATCTTATATGTTAAGCAATCATACACTAGTCAGCCTGTTTGTGAATATCCAAAAGGGTATGTTGAGCCATATCCTGAGTTTTATGCTGCTATTCAAAGCTATGCTGGTGTTGGTCGTGAGATGTTTGCACAACTCAGTTTTGAGCGCATTGAGGAAGCCGAACAGTTGCTTCACCATCTGGAAACCACTGAAGATGATCCGGATTCAACCACCCAACAGCCATTCTTTGGGTCTCCCTTTGGCCATGTGAATGGATTACAACAGAAGGCAACGACCTATTTTCGTCACCTGGAAGCTGTTGCCCAGATGCTTCAGGCCATCGCAGAAAAAGAGTTACAGCTGATACCACTCACGCCTGAAGAAGAGGCGTTTCTTAAAGATACCGCTGTCCTTCAATATATCAATCTCGCATGTGCAGAAGGTCAAGAATGGAATGGCTGGTACCCACAATTATTTCCATGGGAAGACGAACATCCGGCGGTCATTGCTGATATTCATACCAATCCCAATACCGATCCGGAATTATCACCCCCCGGAGTCCTTCATGTAGGGACGGGTCCCGTCGCAGCGATCATCTTTGTTGCTGAAACAGATGAAGGGGCAACAATGTATGTTGGACCATCGTTTACCTATTACGATGTGCTTGAAACAGGCTTCCCCCCACATAGACTCACGGATGAAGATTGGAAGGAAAGGCTCCAAACCAATCCACTACCAGAGCCACCCGCCTGGACTGCAAGTTTTCGCGTGCCAACGAACGAGCCACCTGAATATCTGTCGCCGGATAAAGTATTTAAGTCGGAGGTAACACCAGCGCCAGTGATGCCAGTTCCGGCACCGCCTCCGGGTGACTGAAACGCGGTCGTGCCGACCGCACCCCCCTCATCCCC
>JAAURD010000109.1 GCA_012034075.1 Chloroflexaceae bacterium
GGCACCACCGGAATGGACGGTGCCAGCCGTTCCCACTGTTCATCGGTCAGGTCAGCCACAGTCTCGTCTCTCCTCTCTGCTTCGATTATCCCGGGAGAAGATTATACCATTTTTGAGACTGGTTCATCAATACCTTTTTTGACATGATGCCACTGGGAGAGTGGATTGGCAACGGCGTTGAGGCCGCCGTAGAATGGCTCACCATCAACTTATCATGGCTCTTTGATGCCATTAGCTGGCCGATTGCATTTGTCCTCGAAAATAGTGTGGCGGTATTGCAATTTCTCCCCTGGCCGGTCGTCATCCTCGCAGTCGTTGCGATTGGGTGGCACCGTGGGGGCTGGCAAGTTGCGCTTATTAGTGGTATTGGATTACTCTTTACTGGCTTTCTGGGCTACTGGGAATTGACGATGCGCACCCTTGGCATGGTTATCACGGCACTCAGCTTTTCCGTCGTTATTGGCATACCCCTTGGTATTCTCGCCGCACGTTATGACTCATTTGAGGGGTTTATTCGGCCGGTGCTCGATGCTATGCAAACGATCCATCCGTTTGTCTATCTGGTGCCAATTGTCATGCTCTTTGGCATTGGTCCGGTTCCGGGGACACTCGCCACGATTGTGTTTGCCCTGCCGCCTATGGTGCGTCTCACCAACCTTGGCATTCGCCAGGTGCCCGGCGATGTTGTGGAGGCCGGCAAATCCTTTGGCTCGGATGATTGGCAACTGCTGTTTGAAGTTCAGATACCGCTGGCAACCCCAACCATTATGGCCGGGCTTAATCAGACCCTGATGCTTGCCCTCTCAATGGTGGTGATTGTCGCGCTCATCGCCGGTGGTGGCCTGGGTCAAGAAATTCTCCGTGCCGTTGGTCGTCTCGAGATTGGTCGTGCGGTTGCTTCCGGCCTCGCTGTGCTGGTGCTTGCGATTGTCCTCGACCGTATCTCACAGGCAACCCGCAAGGCACCATCAGCGCATTAAACCCGAAGGATCGCGTTTCCCACGATCGCGATCCTCATCAAGAAAGATATCATCGATGTTCTCAGAGCAACCCTCTATCAGGGCATGCTCTGCCGGTGCAAAGCCAGCCAGGGTGGTAACTGGAAAGGAGGACTGAGCCAACACCAGAACGACACATACACGCGATGGGAAAACCGTGCGTGTGATACTGTCAGAATACTTGAAGGAAAGTGAACAAAAACGAACATGCAAACAAAAAACAAGGAGACCCATACCATGCATAAACATGTCTTATCTATCATCAGTATGATGCTGACCTTGGTCATTGTGCTCGCTGCTTGCGGTGGCCAACCTGCTGCTCCGGCCGGAGCGATGCCGAACCAACAACTGCTGCTGCAGAGACCGAACCCGCCCAAGGTACAGAAGAGACCGACCCTGCTGAAAACGGTGGTGATGCTACCATGGACGAAATGCCCGGTGAAGGCGTGACCGTGCGCATTGGTCGGGCTACATGGGATACTGGCTGGTTCCAAGCCGAGATCTTTGCTTCGTTGCTCAGTGAACTGGGCTATGAGACTGAAGCTATTGATCCACTCGATAACCCCATTTTCTACCAATCCGCAGCGCAGGGTGATATCGATATGTGGGCCAATGGCTGGTTCCCCCTGCACAACACCTACCTTGAAGACGCTGCTGTTGCCGACAATGTTGAACTTGTTGGCTATGAGGTCAAAGCTGGTGCTATTCAGGGCTATCTGATCGACAAGAAGACTGCTGATGAGCACGGTATTACCAACCTTGGCGACCTGCAAGACCCCGAAATTGCTGCCCTGTTTGATGGTGATGGTAATGGTCTGGCCGATCTCTTTGGCTGTGATCCGGGCTGGGGTTGCGAACTGGTGATTAATCACCAGATCGAAGCCTATGAATTGACCGACACCGTGGAACATATTCAGGGATCGTACAATGCCATCATGGGCGATGTGGTTGCCCGCTTCCAGCGTGGTGAGCCAGTGCTCTTCTATACCTGGACACCCAACTGGACTGTTGGTATGATGATCCCTGGTCAAGATGTGGTCTGGCTAGAAGTACCTTTCCCAAGTCTGCCCGAAGATCAAATGGCAAATGCTGATGCCACCATTGTCGAAGGTGTCGAAGGTTGTGCTGGTGACGCCGACCCATGTGAGATGGGTTGGGAACCGAACGATATTCGTGTGGTTGCCAACAAAGCGTTTCTCGATGCCAACCCGTCTGCTCACGCCCTGTTTGAGCAGGTGGAAATTCCGCTCGTCGATATTCTGGTGCAAAACGCCAAAATGTTCGAGGGTGAGGATAACGACGAAGATATTCAGCGCCATGCCGAAGAGTGGATTGAAGAGAACCGTGATCAGGTCGATATGTGGCTCGATGCTGCCCGCGGGGCTTCAAGCTAGCATCGTCACGGTATAACAGTTATGCATTGCTCAGCGCCGGGATGCCGTTCGCTGCATTCCGGCGCTGATAACAAGTTAGCGACCTAACGCGTAGGCAATCCCCGCCTGCAATGTACTGCGTGTAACCAGAACTTCAAATTTGGCACCTAGATGGACCAGTGTTTGCGCTATCTCCGGGCGAATACCAGTCAACACCACCTCGGCGCCCAACAGACGCACACCCTGGGCCGCAAACAAGAGCGACTGTGCCACCTGCGTATCAACCACCTGAACACCGGTAATATCGACAATCGCTACTCTGGCACGGTGCTGGGCAACCCCTTCCAGCAGCGTTTCCATCACCTGCTGTGCCCGCATGCTATCTATCGCACCGACCAACGGCAACGCTACCACCCCATCGGCGAGCGGCAGCATGGGTGTCGAAAGCTCGCGAATAGCATGTTGTTGGGCCGCAATAATCTGCTCCTGCATCGCTGCCATATCAGCTTGCTGCTGCTTCTGTTGCTCGATATCATAGGCCCGCTGGGCGTTCTGCAACGCCATTCGTGAGAGTTGCCGCGCCATGAGAAAGAGCGCGGAACATACATCTTCAAATTGTTGACGCGACATGCGGCGCACACTCCCCAGTGCTTCACGAAAATGATCCTCATCTGCGCCAATTTCATGGGCATAGGCCATCATTTTCTCCGCATCTATCGTATCGTCCAACACCTGGCCAATCAGCCAGTTGGCAATATGGTGATGACCAACCAGAATACTGGTACCACCATCGAGCAAGCCACCGCTCAAACAGGGTTGCACCACCGGCCCATCGGGGTTTACTTTGCCTAATGCCGCATCCGAATGCATACAGTTCCGCAGACCAATATGCGTGCCGCGAATAAGTTGACATAAATCACAAAAACCACTGGGCGCGGTAATCGGCTTGCCCTGTGTATCAGTAATAACCGATGCCACACCCGTCGCACGGGCAAATGCATCTTGGAGTTCCTGAATCTCTGCTAAATCAAACAAATCGGTGAATTGGAGACCTGTAACATCAAAGGGAAGATAGCCGTTGAACGCCATGGTTGTATCATGGCCATTATGGAATGTTCCATGGTGAACACCGTTGACTTCAAGAGCTATCATTTCTTGTTTGTCGGTTGCCATACCTGCACTCCTTCGTCTTGTATTGTTGTGGATGACGACCATAACCATAGGTCGTCGCTCTTCTTGATGGGGAGTCACATGCGTCAATGCCCATGGCGCCATGATTCACCTTTTATGATAGCGTATATTCACGACTTTGCAAAGTATCGTGTACAGAACAGGCTGTCCTGTCTGCATGCAGGCAGGATGCCTGCGCTCCAGGTGAAACGCATGGTCATCTTTAGAGTTGACATGTTCGGTGTGATTTTATGGTAGCATGGAGCCAGCAACACATCATAGGCCAATACCTATGAGTTTATCAGAACAAGAAAGGAAATGGTCATTCTATGGAAAAGCTGTCTGATGCGGAGATTACGCGACACCTTGAGAGTATGGCCGGCTGGACACGCGAAGGCGATGTCATTCACAAGACTTTTAAGTTGCCTTCATTTCCCAGTTCCATTGCCTTTGTCACGCAAATCGGTTTTCTTGCCGAGGCGGCCAACCACCATCCCGACATCGATATTCGCTACAACAAAGTGACTCTGAGTCTCACTACGCACGATGCGGGTGGCCTGACCGAACGCGACTTTGAGCTAGCCAATGCTGCCGATGAGATCATTGCCTGATCGGCAGGGAGTGCAATGGCTCAACTGACAACCAATGCTGGTCAGTTCTTTTACACCGAGCAGGGGCACGGCCCGTTGACCGTGGTAGCTCTGCATGGTGCGGGTGGCAACCACCTGCATTGGGGCTATCAATGTCAGGCATTGCGCCAGGTGGCCCGTTTCATCCTGCTCGATTTACCCGGCCATGGTCGCTCACCGGGCACGGGCTGCACCAGCATTGCGAGCTATAGTGCAGTTTTGCTCACTTTCCTCGATGCGCTGGGGTGCGATCGGGTGGTGCTGGCTGGGCACTCGATGGGTGGTGCTCTTGCGCTTTGGACTGCTTTGACGGCACCAAAGCGGGTGCAGGCACTGATGCTTGTCGCGACCGGGTCCCGTCTGCCGGTGTTACCCCTGCTCTTTACGCATCTGGAGCAGGGACAAGCAGACCTGGCGGTGCAATTGATTGTTGAGCGGGCCTACAGTGCTCATAGCCCACCCCAGCTGCGGGAACAGGGTCGAAAAGCCTTCTTACAGACTGACCCGGCGGTCTTTGCTGCGGATCTGCGGGCGTGCAATGCGTATGATGCGCGGGACCAACTCGCCAACATCCACTGCCCAACCCTGATTATCGGCGGTGATGATGACGGTATTACGCCGCCGAAATTCAGTCGGACACTGTATCAGGGCATTGCTGGGGCAAGCATCAGGATGATCCCGCAGGCTGGTCATATGCTGATGCTTGAGCAACCGGTACAGGTGAACGAAACGATGAGTGCATGGCTTAAGCAACTTTCGATTTGACGAGGAGACACACCAATGCGATCACCTTTGCCGGGCATGGATCCCTATCTCGAACAAGCAACGATCTGGCCGGATGTCCATCTACGCTTGATTGCAGCGAGCTGCGATGCCATTCAAGCCCAGCTGCAGCCTGAATATATCGCTGTCATCACTCCCTATGTCACCCTTGAGAGCATTGAAATCGCTCCGACACGTCAGACGTTTGTCCCTGATATCGGGGTATTGCACGATGATGCGTCCGCAAGCAGTACGACATCTGTTGCCATTGCGCCACCACCGCTCACGCTGCCCGTGTCTATGACCATTCCGACCCGCTATGCGCGGATCGAGATTCGGAGTGTGACGCATAACACGCTGATTACCTCGATTGAACTGCTTTCGCCAGCAAATAAGCGTCCGGACGCAGATGGTGCAGATGCGTATGAAGCAAAACGTCAGAAGATCTTTCAGAGTAACGCCCATCTGATTGAAATTGATATCTTACGTGGCGGGATACGTCCGCGTTTGGCACGACCGCTTCCTGTCGCGTCCTACTTTGTTTTGCTGAGTCGTTCATACCGCCGCCCACTGGTTGATGTCTGGCCGATTGGACTGCGTGATGCTCTGCCAGTTATCCCTATACCGTTGGCATATCCCGACCCGGATGTCGCGCTGGACCTCAATCACATGCTGCATCAGGTGTACCACAATGCCCGCTACGAACGGCGAATAGATTATGGTGCTGAACCACCGCCGCCGGCGTTCGCTGCGGAGGATGCCGCCTGGCTGGATATGCAGCTCAAGGCGGCAGGCGTGCGGTAAGGTTGTGCTCTCTGACACAGCCAGTCTCGATCAACCGCCAGTATTATGTCTGACGTGATCGCATGGTTGCCAGCTCTGCCAGCGCGGTTTTGCTCTGCTGTTCGAGCTTTGCTAGCCAGTGTTCTTTGAGCGGGCGCAGCGCTTCGACCACGACCTCGGCTACTGCCACATTGCGGAACCACTTGCGGTCGGCGGGGACAATATACCAGGGCACCTGTTTGGTGCTGCAGCGACTCAAGACGTCCGCATACGCCTGCTGATAATCATCCCAATACTGTCGCTCATGCCAGTCATCCACCGAGAGTTTCCAGGCTTTGGTGGTATCCTGTTCGCGTTCAAACAAGCGTTCTTGCTGCTCATCTTTGCTAATGTGCAGAAAGATTTTAACCATGATCGTCTGATGGGCTACCAGCATCTCCTCAAAATGGTTGATCAGGGCATAGCGTTCTTTCCAGACCGATTTGGGGACGAGATTATGCACTCGGACAATGAGTACATCTTCATAGTGCGAACGATTGAAGATGCCAATCATCCCCCGGCCTGGCGTTACACGGTGGATCCGCCACAGAAAATCATGGTCCAGTTCTTGTTCGGTCGGGCGCTTGAATGATTCGACGCGGCAACCCTGCGGATTGACTGTGCCAAAAACCCGTCGAATGGTACCATCCTTGCCGCTTGTATCCATCCCTTGCAACACCACCAGCAGGCTATGAGTGCCAGCAGCATAGAGCAATGTTTGCAGTTCCACCAACTCTGCCACCAGTTCGGCAAACTGCGTTTCACCTTCTTTGCGCGAGAGCTTGCCTTCATAGCGGGTTGGATAGTCCTGTAACTGGACGTCTGTCTGGGGTTTTACTTTGTACGCAAGTGTCATGGGCGTAATCACCTTTCTCTTATTCATGAACCGATGAACAGCACTTGCCGATGTGGCTGAAACATTCAGCCCAGATCAATAGATGTACCTGAAGTACGATTCGCGCGATGCTGGGCAACCTGGGCCGCGAGACAAGCAAACTGGGGATCAATACGATAGGCATATGCATCCCAGTAGCCATCACGACTGGGCACAAAACGTCGTGGCGCGACCATGCTGCCATCAACGGCAGCGGTCTTTAAGCGTTGCTGCACGAGCTGGCGCAGATCATCGGTTGTATATGTTTGATAGGTCGTGACCGCTATTGGTTGCAAAATACGGAGACTCACACGTTGACCATACCGTAACCGGGGGCTATACGGATGTTCCCAGACGCGATGGCTACCGGTGAGAGCCACGGGTAACACAGGCTGTTGGAGCCGCCGGGCCAGCGCAAATGCGCCGGACATACAATCAATTTCAATCCCCAATATACTGCCCTGGGGAAAGATGACCAGACTTTGACCAACAGCCAGCAGGGGCTGGGCCTGTTTGACGACCTGACGAAACCCCTCACGACCACGTTCTGGACAGATGACAATCTGGTCGGTATCACGCAGATATGGACCGAGTAAGCGCCAGTTCAGAAACTCATCCCGTACCACAAAACGCATAGGCAATGGCAGGTGCAAGATCACGAGCGCATCAACCAGACCTTCGTGCAGCGGTGTGATAATATAGGTCTGTCCCGGTTGAATATGCTGCAAGCCCGTTATATCTAACTGCAAGCCCAGATACGCACCGAGACTGCGTGACCACCAGTGTTGCAGCCAGCTGACCGTTTTATGTGCTTTGCGACGACCAAGCAGGCGGGCCAGATACGGCGGTCCAAGCACCCAGATCATCAGGCCTATAAGGGTGCGCAGATAGTCTGTCTGGTTATCCAGGGCGATTCGGCGGCCGGGCAAGAGATAACGCAGGCCCCGCTCGATCTGACATGAGTTGTGACGTTGTGCCATTGGGATTCTCAAAGGAGCGCAATATTGCGCTCGGTCGCTACCCGGTGGGCGAACGTCATGTGTAACACCTCATCAATCCTGATCAATAGACGAGCACTGGTGTACCGACTGGCGCCCAGCCATACAGCCACGATGCTGATGCCATAGGCAGGTTCACACAGCCATGGCTCATACGGACGCCCGTGCCAAACTGACTATGCCAGTAGGTGCCATGCATGGCGACCCCACCATTGATGTACATCACGCTGGGAACGTTGGGCACATAGTAGTATTCGCCACCCAGCGTGCCACTCATGGTCTCAACCGGCACTTTGGCATAAATGCTATAGCTGCCCATGGGTGTGTTGAAGCCATCGCGTCCGGTCGAGATGGGCGCATCGAAGACGAGCAGGCCATCTTCATAGGCATAGAGCCACTGACCACCAATGCTAATCTCAATATGCTTATTGCCGCCACTGCTCCAGAGCGGTGAAGGTTGCTGGTATGGCTCGACCCATTCTTCGGCTGCGGTTGTGCTGTCGCTAGTATCAATCACGGCTGCGCTTGCTGCTGCAAGCGGCTCAGAAGCTGTTGCAGCTTCGGCCTCTGCCAAGTCTGGTAGGCTGCCATCGGTAGCGGCACTATCCGCTTCAGTTACTTCAGGCCCGATGCTCTGGGCTAGCACGTCGGGATGCATGGCTTCGGCAACGGTTGCAACTTCCAACGTGGTAGCCGCTGGGACAGGAGCGGTGGGCAGGTTGCGTAGCTGGGCCAGTTCCTTACCCAGTGCGCTGATCTGCACTTCATCGGCATGCCCGGCTTGCAATGGATGATGCTCCAGCCGACCGCGTTCAAAGTACTGGACCGGCAGCATTTGCTGATCAACGTACTCCCAGATCATCTCGCTGATCGGGTAGCCCAACGTGGTTGCTCCGCCATGGGTGTACCAGAAATCGAGAAAGGGCGGTGCCAGGGTATGGCCGGTATCGGCGAAAAACTGTGCATCTGGCCCTGCTATGCCTGCCGACGCTGCTGGAAACGTGCGCCACAGGGTGTTGGTATAATCCACACCGATGCGCCCAAGTTGCACGACTGGCTGACCTTCGGCATCGAGGTGGGCCTCAAAACGAGCGTGGGTGAAGTATTGCACGGTCACGCCCTGTTCTTGCAATGGTTCAGTCACTGGCGGGCCAAAAAAACGGTCGCCATGGTTTTGCTGCCAGTAGCGCAAAAAACCATGCTCATTGGTGAGATGATGGCCTGTGCTGGTAAGATACAGGCCATCTTCATTGGCTGACAGTTGACGCGGCAAGAACCAGGGTACCAATGCTAACAGCAGCAGAACGAGACTCAACCACGGACGCGATGCAGTATACAAACGTATCACTCTCTCTATCCCTTCATAGCGCGATTCGGCACGAGATCATAGGACAATGTTGTTCTATTATAACAAGGTAAGACATATTGTCAACAGCCATCCGCCACAAAAGAGTCGCCTGGTTCGATTGGGCCGCTAAAACGTATTGACAGACGCTGCTGTTTTCGATTATACCAACGTGCCTTTGGCTTTCCTTCATACGAAAACCGGTTCATCGCGTTAGCGTAGATAGTGACGGACAATGTGTTCGATGGAGGCAAGGTAGCTTGTACCAAAGATGTTCAGGTGATTGAGCAGATGATAAAGATTGTAGATGTCGCGGCGTGGCGTGCGGCCGGGCGAGGTGGGCCAGGTTGCTTGATATGCCTGATAGAAGGCGGGGTGGAAGCCGCCAAAGAGTTCGGTGTAGGCGAGTTCGGCTTCGCGGTCGCTATAGGAGACGGCTGGGTCGATGAGCACGGGTTGGTTGTTGCGGTCGATCAGGACATTGCCGCCCCATAAATCGCCATGGATGAGGGCGGGTGTATGGGAGTATCCGCCGAGCCAGTTTTCGAGACGTTCGAGCAGCCGTTCCAGTGCGCGTTGGGTGGCAACTGGCAACAACCCTTGCTGTTGGGCCAGTGCAAGCTGTGGTCGTAGTCGCCGTTCACGAAAGAAGACCACCCAATCGTGGTGCCAGTCGTTGGGCTGGAGGGTGCTGCCCAGGTAGTTGGGTTGATCGAGGCCATAGGCGGGCGCTGAGCATTGCCGGTGGATGGTCGCGAGCTGTGTGCCGAGCAGTGCCTGGGCTTGCTGGTGGTTGGCGGCCGGGTGCGGGTCGATCCACTCAAGCAAGAGGTAGGCGGGATGTTCGGTGGTGCTCTCTGCTACGGCGATGACGGTTGGAATGCGTACACTCTGGGCCTCACGCAGCAATGCAAGCCCCTGTGCCTCTTGCGCAAACATGGTTGGGGGTGCCTGCGGGTGCCATTTGAGCAAGTAGGATGCTCCATCTGTTTGCAGCCGCAGAACATGATTGATACAACCACCACCAACCGGCGATGCAGTGCGCACCGGGCCTGCATCGCCAGCATCGCGGAGGGCATTGCCAATGGCTTCAGCCAGTGGTTCGGACCATAGTGCATTCATATGGGTTTTTGTTCGCGCCGACGAATATGCTCAAGCAGACCATAACAGCCTGCATTGATCAAGTCGTAGACATAATCGAACCCACCTGTATAGTAGGGGTCAGGCACATCGACAGAACCGTCAAGTGATGCATATTCGAGCAAGCCACGGACTTCGCCCTGTGGTTTGGCAACGCGGTTGATTTCGCTGATATGTTCGCGGGTCATCCCAACAATATAATCAAACGTTTGCAGATCGGCCGGGGTGATCATCCGTGCTCGACTGCCATGGAGTAAGGGTATCTGGTTTTTTTGCAATACCCGTTGGGTGCCTGGATGCACCGGTTCACCCGATTCCCAGGCGGTTGTACCGGCCGAATCGATGTAAAATTGATCGGCCAGTCCTTCGGTTTTGACCAGATGGGTAAAGAGCGCTTCAGCCATTGGTGAACGACAAATATTCCCGGTACAGACAAACAACACTTTTATTTTCTTCCGTCCCTGATCCATATTGCTCCTTTTCAGTGATACATCGTTACACAATACATCCGAACGATCAGACAGACCATCGTTCAGATGTATTGTATCAGAGAATCGAGTAACTGGCGTATTAGAACACATCCAGAGGAATATGGACATCAATAATCGTACCCTTGCCTACGGTAGAGCTTAAGCGAGCGGTGCCACCAACGAGTTTGGCCCGCTCTTCAATATTAAACAGACCGTAGGAGCCACGTTTTTTGGCGGCCTGGCGTTGTTCATCAACATCAAAGCCCTTGCCGTTATCTTGAATTTTGATGGTCAGGTTCTGGCCGGCACGGATCATGGTAATGGAGATCAATGATGCTTCGGAATGCTTGACGGCGTTGTTGGTCGATTCCTGAATAATATTGAAGATCATATTTTCGGTCTTCGAATCGATTTCGGTCTGTTCGAGACCGATGCATTCAAAGCTCATCCGAATATCTGGCTCGTTGGCGCGAAGACGTTCGAGATACTGTTCGACGGCGGCTTGCACGCCCTGGGTTTCGAGTGCGATGGGACGCAGCGCCACCAGCAGGGCACGCACCTCGCCATGGGCACGTTTAAACTGGACAGCGAGGGTTTCCAGCTCTTTGAGGGCAGCTTCCTGGTCTTGCACCATTGCCCGTTTGATAAAGTCGATATTCATGACAATCTGGGCCAGGGTCTGCGCCAGTTCATCGTGAATATCGCGGGCGAGTTGTTCACGGGCACGTTCTTCGGCTTCAATGAGACGGTCACGATCCTTTTTCAAATCAAAGAGGAGCTGGGTATTGCGAAGCGCTGCAACCGCAAAATTGGCGAGCGCGGTGAACATATCGAGTTCTTCACGGATGAAGGGTTCGGCCTGTTCGCGGGCAATGATCATCACGCCATAGGGCTGTGCGGTTACCTGCAATGGGATGATACAGGCAGATTGGCAGGCACGCAATACCGATATGGGCTGAACTTCTTCCTCCTGACCAATGGCGTCTATGGTCATCGTTTTGGCGGAAGGTCGCATTGCCTGACCGATTGGGCCTTTGCCGACCTTGATGGTACTGCCATGATCGTTCGGATGCAGGCCCGTGCCAGAGACCAGCTGCAATTGGCCGGGGCCGCCGGAGGCAAGCAGGACGATGCCAGCGGTATAGTTGGAGAGGCGGTGTCCTTCATTCAAGGCGCTTTCAAAGACTTTGGGCCATTTCATGGTGGAAGAGAGGGTGTCGGCTACTTCATACAGCGCACTGACTCGTTCGGCATGCTGCTGGTTGAGCGTGGCATAGTGGGCTACTTCTTGCTGAGCGGCCTGCTGGATCTCGTGTACACGCTGGCGGTTGGTTTCGCTCCACTGCTGCACGAGGTTGCTGGTGAGCCAGGGGAGAGCAAGTAGGATGAAGAGTTGCAAGCCGAGCATGACATAGTCGAAGGTTGTTGGTGCGGCCTGGCCTTCGGTGAGAAAGTGCCAGTTGGCAAAGTTCAGACCAACGAGTACAGCAGCGGCGATGCTCCAGAGCAGGCTGGTCATAGCCTCGTAACGCACGGCGCGACTGATAAGCGGTGGGAGATAGAGTGGAAAGAAGAGGGCATTGGATTGTGGCGCTAGGAAACCGAACAGAGCGATGACCACGATATCGGCAATATAGGCAATCTGGATCAGAAAACTGAGTGGGCCGATAAACACCGCGATGCTGGAGAGTAGCACGATGATGGCATAACCAGCAAGCACGAGCATGGACGGGTGCTCCATTGAGAGTGGCCAGAGCGGACCCAGGTCGATCAGCTGGCTGATGCCGATCATGGCGATCAAGATACACCAGCGCACCCCAAGATAAAGCTTTTCGCCGGTTTGGGCTTGCACTGAGCTGAGGTTACGCGTTACTGCCGATTGCGAGTCAGATACTGCGGTCTGTGTGGTTGATGTTGCGTCCACCAATGCCCTCTCTGTCTGTTATGGTTTCCGTTTGCGGTTATCACGTGAAACTTCACTGCTCAGAGCCGGTAATGCTACGTTGTCTTGGTTGATCAGCTTCGTGGAGCATTGTCTCAATCGTTCACCATGCAGGCACTATCGAGCGTTCAAGCAATTGAACGATGATGCTAGCCTATGCCATGCGGCTTTTGCTTGTACCTGTTCTCCACTATACCATACAAGCCAGCGATTGTGAATAGACGGCATGAATTGGGTGTTGTGCCAACAATGCCACCTGTATGGGTCTGGTACACGTTTCCTCGTTCATTCGTTGTTGTCCAGACGTTGGTACTGCTGTTATTGGTTGCATGCGGCGCTGCTGACCTTTAGTATAGCACTGGTGCGATGGTGTGTCTATAAAGGAGTTTACACAATGCTGCTCATACAAGGGCATAAACATGTCAATCTCCGCGATCAGTTGAAAAGAGCGGTTGACTCATGCGTTAACCCTATGATCTCCGGTGAGATGTTGGCGCTGCTGGGGTTTCATCCGGTGGGGTGCGCCAGGCGAGGAGTAGCGCGTTGAGTGCGCCGATGCGTAGTCTGCCGCTCTGGCAGGTCATGAGAAAGAGCCTCTGGTATTTGTCTCGTGTGACCACTTTGGTGTGGGCGGCGTCGTTGCGAATACGGCTGATTTGGAGAATTTGTTCTACGTAATCATCAAACTGTAAGGTCTGCTCTGGTTCATCGGGTAAAACGTTGCCGTGCCAGTACTGTGCTGTGTAGGCGGTGATCTGTCGCCAGTTGTGGTGTGCATCCGAATCACTCGATTGCCGTGATCGCATACCTTCAAGTGTGCCAAGGGTCTGCTGTCGCCAAATTGAACCAAACCCAACCAGGTTCGGACATTTAAAGATGAGATCACGATTCACGGTTTCTATCACGCTGGAGATATGAATAGCTGGAGCGGAGTAATCGGTGGCGCCGATAGAGTCGAGTTGCTCGACCAGGAAGACTGCGAGGGCCAGGGATTCTTGCTGTTCGGAGCTGAGCATGTGCAGTGTGCGGTGCATGCCCATATCGCGCAGGCGGTTGGTATAGACATCGATTTTGCGATAGACCCCGGCGATTTCGGCGAAGCGCCGGGTGACCCGTTCGATCCGTTCGGCGATGATACTGACCAGTGCGTCGTCCAGGTCTTTATCGGCAAAGATATGCTGGAGTTCGCGCAGGAGTTCTTCGGCGTTGCGCGGGGGGCGTTGTGGTTTGTGACTGCCACTTCGGCCAACGATATGGCAGAGGTGTGGGTCCTGGCAGCAGTGCTGGTCGCGGCTGACGAGGTCTACGCGCCATGGGCCGATATGGGGTTTGGGGCAGAGGAGTAGCTCTTCGTGGGGGCTGGTGAGCGGTTGCCCGGCGCGGTCGTGGAATGTTACCCGCTGGGCGGCGCTGAGGCTGTCGAGAAAGACTCCATGGCAGGCGGGAATACGCGGCTGTTGCAAGCGTGTGTGGGCATTGGTGAGCAGGTCGGTGAGCGTGTCACGGACATGCGCATCAGGCAGGAGCTGGCGGATGGCAATGTGCTGGTCGGGGATACTCGTCTGGTCGTAGCCGGGGATGGGCGTGAGGTGATAATCGGCGACGTGGCCATGGGGTGCAGCGCTGTCGGTGGCGCCGCCGAGCAGGGCGAAGAGCAGCACGCCATATGGCTCACCAAGGAGGTGCATGTCGGCGAGCATGCGCTTGACCGGTGGTGATGGGGCACCCTCTTGCTCACGCTCGCGGTAGTATTTGGCGTCCCAGATAATGCCTGGTTCGCGCCAGAAGAGGTTGTCCTGATGCTGTACGCGTTCCAACGAGGGATCAACCCGCCAGAGGTAGAAGTCGGGGCGCACGCCGGGCACGGGGGCGGTGTTGCGGCTGGCCTGCCAGCGGGCTGTCTTGGCAGGGGTGGGTCAGGCGCTGCCCTTGGCAGGCGATCTGGCGCGGGCGGCAGCAGCGGGCATGCCAAATTC
>JAAURD010000110.1 GCA_012034075.1 Chloroflexaceae bacterium
CAATAACAATGGTGAGTGGTTCATCCGCAGCAGTGCGGGTGATGAGATCTTTATACAGTGCCTGCATCGTTCGGTTCATGAAGCTAAAACCACCGTCGTAATCTATACAGGTTGTTGCAGCGGCACCCCATAGCGGCACGTCTTCGCTTTTGGGTGTGATGACCGCCAGGCTTCCAGTGCGTTGCGTCAACAGTGCCAGCGCCAACGTCGTCTTTCCCGAACCACTCTTGCCGGAAAGAAGCAGGTGCGGGTGACGATCAGGCTCATTGTTGAGCAGTTGCATCCATCGTTTTTCGGGCAGTGTTTCGACCAGGCTGCCACCTGGTGGTGCGTCTGGCGTTCGCTCTGCCACCTGATGGTGCGTCTGGCGTTCGCTCTGCCACCTGGTGGCCCAACGGAGCACGTGGTCCAGCACGTGTAGATCGCCGTTGAGAAAATCAATAGCGGTACTGTACAACCACATTACCACGATCATTAGCGCAAAACCTGCAAACATTATGAAAAAGAGTATGACCTGAGCCTCGATTGTGTCAATGTTGTACCCGAAAATCATGGCAACTTCCTCTCGTCCAGACTGTAAATACGCTCTTCAATAGTCATTATCCCTACCCCTTTTGCCGAAGAGCATAACTTCAGCAAAACGTGCCACGATCAATGCCCAGGTGAGATTGATCGCAAACAGCCATACCCGAAAATCATCACTCATAGCCACGCCTGCAAAGAGTCGCCACGTGAAGACGAACGTCAATGATACATCTGGCAACAGCAGCAACAAGTAGCCAGCTTTGTTGTGACCGTTTAGCAGCCATTGCCCATAGGATAGCCAGAATGACACCAGGCAGCCTATTGTTAATCCGAGCGGCAGGCCGAAGAGGCGGGCGCCTGGTGCTGCCAGCGTGAGCCATACATTGATCTCGTACACCGTCGCGATTGACGAGTAGGCCAGCATGCCCAGGCCGAGCAGCAGGCGGGCGGGGGTGCCTGAGCGATCAAGCCATCTGCGCGAGAGTGGTGCCGCAATCGTTTTGCTCATCGCTCTTTCCCTTCAGTTCACAGCTTTTCGCTTTTGCTATTCCCACGGTATTTGTCTCCCCAGCCAGGTGCAGCGCAACGCCAGCGCTGCACCTGGCTGATACTTATCACCCCAAATCTACATCGACTCCAAGGATCGCAAGGCTATTTGCCTGTGCGGTCACACAATACCATTCGATCCGCTCGATCAGTCTTTCCTTGTTACCGATTGCCGGTTGCTTGAGATGGCGACAAAGCACGAGCAGGTCTTTTACCCGCACCCCAGCAAGGGCTTGACGGACCTGGCTGCGAAAGTGATCACCGCCGCCGGCGGCCCGAAACGACCGAATGTCGGAAAAAGAGTATACCTCTTTGTGGATGCGCTCTAGCTTTTCCAGTGTTTCGGTGATCATCGCTATGCCCTTTCTGGCAGCAAGAGCCAGGCCAGCTTGCTGGCAAGTGACCGGGCGCTGGCATATTCTTTGATTGCAACGTTCGGGTAAAGCTCTGCTAGTTTGCGGGCCAGCTGCTCTTGATCGTACTGTTTGAGAAGGGTGCTGATGATGCGACCCCGCGCCTGGCTAAAGGTCATGCGGTCAATGCTGCACCCTGGCAGCGTGGTAGAATGTGTAGACGCCATATGAAAGCCGATTCCTTTCTGTGGTGTGAGTGTCTGTCACCTAAATTGGCAGGCACTCATTGTTAATACCTATTGACACATTATACACGGTATCGACTGGCTGTCAATACCCGCTTGCTATTTTTTGAACTATTGCAGTATAATGCTGTTTGTAAGTGATCTGTTACAATGTAAGAGTGAAAACGATAATGAATACCATTGCACATCTTCTCACGGTCAAGGCACGACAACGCGGGTTGAAGCGGTTGCCTCTGTACCAGGCTGCCGATGAGATAGGAATACACCGTGTAACACTCTCAAAACTTGTTAGGCAAGATGTTACCCAGTTCGACATAGAAACACTGGTCAAACTCTGTGAGTACTTCGAGTGTGAACCCGGCGACATATTGAAACTGGTCGAACTGAAAGAACAGGTACAGCGCAAGGCGCTGACTGATGAACCTGACAGCCCCGTAGCGTAGCCACACGGGCCATACAGCAACGAGAACCCCAGTAACCCCCACAATACACCTAACCGCCTGTATTCGGCCCTCTATGGCCTTTCTGTAAAGCCCTGGCAAGGGTAACGCCAGCTTGCTGATCGACCCCCGACCATGGGCCACCGTCACCGGGTGTAGCCAGAGCGGTAACACCTCGAAAATACGGGCTGTTTTTTTTCTGACATGTCCTTCAGAAAGTGCCCTAACCCTGCAAAAGGTAACCGACACGACGGGCCAGCGCCCTGGCTAAGCAGGGGTTGCGCTGGTACAACGCCAGCTTGCTGATCGCGCTGGTGCTCACGTAGTAACTCCCTGGCTTTTTCGGCTTGCTGTTTGGGCGTGAGACTGAAGAAGCCATCGATCCGCTTAATTCCCAGGCGATGGCAGAGTGACGGATAGGAGATTTCTCCGTTTCGGTCAAGCAGGTTTGGCGTTATCGGATCATCAGTCTGTACTTGTGGTTCGTCTGTCAATGTTCCTACAGGAAGTGCAGGAAGTGGTGGAAGTGCTGGAAGTTCCCCCAGCCCCTTACATGTAAAAACACGTGTACACGCGTTGTGTGTGTGCGTGTACGCGTCATCGCAAATTTCCTGCATGCGTAGAGCTGTAGGACTTCCGACACTTCCTGCACTTCCTGCACTTCCCGCGAAATTCTTTGCCCTCTCTAAACGGTATTCTTTCTTCTTGCTGCGCATATTCCGCATCTGTAAGCAAAAATCTCCGTCAGCCAGAGAAAAAACCCGCCCCACCTGCTTTTCTAGCATTCGGCCCAAACTGATACCCCTGGCTCGTTCACTATCGCCATTGACTGTAATTTCGCTATCCCATGTTGCACTCGCAGCCGCAGCAACTGCTGCGGTTGTCCACCCGTCACCCAACTGCTGCCGCCAGCACTCAAAAAAACCACACCATTCGTTGTGTCTTTCATCGCCCTGGCTGATCTGCTCTACCGTGTTTTCCAGAAACCCCCCAATGCCAGCGTGGTGAAGAATGCTGCCCATCACCTGGCAGTACTCTTCAAACGATCCGATGCGTGGTATACCCCCGCCCTGCCCCTGCTGCAACGCGTACCGAACAATCGTCAAGCATGCCCCCACCAGCGTGTCCCTCTCCCGTTGCACCCATTCTTTGATGTCCGGGTGCTTGAATTTGTCTCGCAACGCCGGTGTTTCAACCTGTGCGACCATGCGTATTCTCACGACGCGCCTAACCATGTCACCCTGCACGCTCACGTTGTTTCCCGTCGCAATCCATACGCACCGGATGGGCAGGTTTAGCTCTTTCAGTACCCCCAGCTCACGCGGCGCCAATGAGCGGGCAGTAATCGCGGCTTCCAGATTGCGGCTATTCAGCTTGCGCAGGTTATCAAACACGATTGAAAAAGGTGCCGTGCGCAACCGAGCCGCCAGCGTTTTGGCTATCTCATCGTCATTATCTGCCAGTGGTGTCAGGGTAGCAGTATGACCAGTCCAGACTACGTGCAGCAGATCATTGAACAGCCCCTTGCCCGTCCCCGCGCTGGCAGCTTCGATCAGGTGCAACGGGGTTGCGCCACACATTTCACGCACGAATGGCAACAGTAGTAGACCGATAGCATTGGCGCGGTCTGCGGGCGTATGAAATGGGAAGTCTACCAGCAGGTCATCGGTGATAACCCGCAAGGCTGCTTGCATATCGTCTACAGACGGTCGATCCGGTATCGACACCGTGACCGAAGGGTGATGATAGATACCGCTGATTTTGTCATAGCCTGGCTGTTGTATCAGTCTGCCAGTTCGGTCAAACACGGGTATGCGGGTGATCCCTGTCAGTCGTGGTATGTCATCCGGCACAGAGGTTAATGCATCTTGTACCACCTCAGCCGGCGGGAAAATCCACCGGTGGTAGGTCTTGGTGTGCTTCAGAAAATGGGCCGACCGCCCCATTAACCCGCGCATGGCGGAAACACTGCACGGTTCAACCCTGCCGTCGTTTAGCTCACAGAGCCGATCATACATATAGAGCCGATCCCCCTGAGCCGAACGCACCGCGTCCCACACTTTTGGCATAATCACCGCTAAATCTTCGTCTGTAACGTCAATGATAGGGCGACCGTCATCCGCGCTGGCGCAAGCTGCACCGTTCGTTCTCTCGCTGTCGGTCGAATAAAGTGGCTTCCACCAATCCGGCGCGTCTTCTTTCGCCATGTGGTAGATGCTGGCAACGGTGATGCGTCCGGTCTCAAACGTTGCCCACTTCTTTTCACACTCTCCCTCCCGAAACTTTGCGCTTTGCCGGCTGAACTGTTCCCATAGTGCTAAACCGTTTGGCGCATGGCGGAGTGCGAGTCCGACTTCTATCCACGCGTTATAATCGTCTGCCCGCCAGGCTGCCAGCGCGTTAACTGCTGCTGCCAAACGATCTGACTCGCTAACGCTGGCCCGTCGGGGTCGATCAGCCCGCGTGCGTTGCCCTGGCGCTGGCAATGCTTCGGCCTGGGCGATGGCCCGCTCAGGCCGAAGCATTGCTCTCAACTCGTCAACAAACCGCGCGGCATCGTCGCCTACGTCCCGTATTTCATCGGGTGTGCCATCCAGACGATTGCCCGTGAACGTGAAATACCTCCCCTTCCAGTAGCATTCAATGCCGCCTGTCACGCCCGTTGGCTTGATGTGTTCTGGCAGCGTTTTCCCTTCCGAGTCTTTGAAACTGGTAAACTCTTCGCAGCGCACCCAGATTTTCAGGCCCTGTCCCGACGGGCTGATCTCTGTGTAGCTGTCGAATCGTTCAACGATCCGCCTGGCCCAGGGCGACACGCCCCACTCGTCAATGCAATCATCTAGGTCGATGCCGCCAAATGGGTCACTCTCTGTGAAAACAAATCCGATCCCGCTCATGTCCTGGCGATCAACCAGTCCGGAAACTTGTTGCCAGGTTTCACGCTTATTTGTACTTGCCGCCCTTCGTTTCCCGGTTTCATCCACATAGTACGGCATCTTGGTTTTCCGTACTGTGCCGTCTGCGTTTCTCTTCTCTTCAATCCGCCAGTAGACCCACTGCGCCCATTGCGCCAGTTCGTCCCGTCCGGTCATAGTTAAATCCTTTCTTAGGGTGGCGATCAGCGTGGTGGGGGGGATTGACAAAAAACCCAGGGGTGTTACAATCAATCACAGAACCCTGACGCAACGTCACACACAACCCAATGCCCTTTGGCTCGCCCCTGAAGGGCATTTTCTTTTCCCCTTTTCCCGTGTCAGTCTGTCTCTCACGCGCTGCGTTCTACGCGCAGCGCGTGCCCGTCTCCGTTCCCCGCTCTTTACACCACTGCTTGACACTCACCGCGCTGGTGCTCCTGCTCCAACAGTTCAATCTGGCAATGAATGGCGTAGCGAACAAACTCGCTAACCTGCCCGTGTGGTATCAGTCGCTTGATCCGTGCATACTCAGACTCGCTCATTGATACTGGTAGCGATATCCGCTTTGGTTCCTTCGTTTTGACCTGGTACATCTCTCTCCTCTTCTCTGATCGACATTGTGACTAGTATAAACGTTCTATCTCGTTTTGTCAAGGGTTATGTCCACACAAGGACATTGCTGTCCTCGAAAAAGAACAGAGTGGGGGAATTATCAGACAAGGAAACATCGGCCTTATTAAAGGTCTTTCCCGTCTCGATAGGAGTCATTCAATCGGTGGTGCAATGCTGTTGTTTTGGGGCTTTGCTACCGGTTTCTCACGAGCTACATGTCGCTCGTGAGAAACTAGCAGAAAACTAAAAAAAACATCTCAAGAACTGCCAGAAACGACCCGTCCCCCTCCGTTTTGCGACAATGGAAACAACAAAAACGCTAACGAAAGCAAAAGCTCATCCAGAATTTATATAGACACATATGGATTTTAGGCTTGACTAAAAATAAAATCAGGCATAGCGAATTTTTTGTAGCGGACTGTGGGGTGCGGAACAGGTGAGCGATCCAGCAGATGGGTGCATCTGCTCATGGTCAGAGTGTAGATACCAAAGCGTGCCACACTATTGGACACACTATTGCCACACTATCACTGGTAAACCCTCTGAGTGACACAAAAAGCACAGCAAAAACACACACCAGGTATATGCAGTGAATATGCTATACTTGCTGCAACGGAAGAACCCCGTGGAGTAAGTCAATCTGGTTTTTTTCAGGAGAGAGTAATGCAAAGCCTTTGGGATGATCATGAAGCCAAGCAATACCCCAGTGCATTGGCCCAGTGCGCCTACACATCGCGTCTGCTTGGCCGCAACCGTTCACTGGTCATGCATGGTGGCGGCAATACATCGGTCAAAATAGCAGTTCAGAATATCCTTGGCGAAACTGAAGATATCTTGTATGTCAAGGGCAGTGGCTGGAACCTCGCCACCATTGAGGAAGCCGGCTTTGCCCCGGTCCGCATGAAACATCTGCTCGGTTTAGCCACACTCGAGACCCTTTCGGATACGCAGATGGCTATCGAACTCAAAAGCAATATGACCAACGCCGCCGCCCCCGCACCATCAGTCGAAGCTATTCTACACGCTATTTTACCCTATCGGTATGTCAATCATACTCACGCCGATGCGGTGATTGCCGTTACCAACAACGCCAATGGCCGCGAGCATATCCAGTCGATCTATGGCGATCAAGTTGTGGTAATCCCCTATGTCATGCCCGGTTTTCAGCTTGCGCGGCTCTGTTACGAGCGCTTCCCGCAGGAGGCCGGCCCCAACACTATCGGCATGGTCCTGATGAACCATGGCATCTTCTCGTTTGCCGACGATGCCCAGACCGCCTATGAACGTATGATTGATCTGGTATCGCAGGCCGAACGCTACCTGGAACAGCACCAGGCCTGGCATATTGCTTACCCTGATGTTGCACCGCCAGACCAACCCCTGCGTCAGGACCTGGCCGCGCTGCGGCGGGATATCTCGCAGGCGGCTGACCATCCTATGATCATGATCACCCACAGCGACCAGCAATGCCTTAGCTTTGCCCAGCGCGACGATGTTGCCGAGATTGCCCAGCAAGGCCCCGCCACACCCGATCATGTGATTCGCACCAAACGCCTGCCCCTTGTGGGTCGTGATGTCGCAGCGTTTTGCACATCGTATGAGCGCTACTTTCAGGAACACGCTTCCCACGCAGCCCAGCCCTTGACCATGCTCGATCCGGCCCCACGGGTGCTGCTTGACCCCGAATGGGGCATGGCTACCGTTGGTCGCACGGTAAAAGATGCTACAACTGCCAATGATATTTACCGCCACACGATCAAAATCATCTTGCAGTCAACCGCCCTGGGTGGCTATCAAGCGTTGCCACCAGCCAGCCTGTTTGAGGTTGAATACTGGGACCTGGAACAGGCCAAACTGCGTCGCCACGGTTCGCCGCCCATGTTTGCAGGCGAGATAGCCCTGGTCACCGGGGCAGCGTCGGGCATTGGCAAAGCCTGTGTCGAAACCCTGCTGGCCCAGGGTGCCGCCGTGGTCGGTCTGGATATTGATGCTGCGATTACCGAGATGCTAGATCGCCCCGATTTTCTGGGCATAGTCTGCGATGTAGCCAACCCGACCGCCCTGGAACAAGCGTTGGAACAGACCGTCCGTGCATTTGGCGGCCTGGATATGCTCGTGCTCAATGCGGGCATCTTTCCGCCCGGTTGCCCCATTGCCCAGCTGCCTCTGGACGATTGGCAGCGCGTCATGCGCATCAACCTGGATGCCAACCTGGTCCTGATGCGCGAAGCCCATCCGCTGCTCAAGCTCGCCCCCAGAGGCGGTCGCGTCGTCTTGATCTGCTCCAAAAATGTCCCCGCACCCGGCCCTGGCGCATCAGCCTATTCCGCTTCCAAAGCCGCGCTCACCCAGCTGGGCCGCGTGGCCGCCCTGGAATGGGGCAAGGATCACATTCGCGTCAATATGGTCCATCCCAACGCCGTCTTCGACACTGCTATCTGGACCGATGAAGTCTTGCGCAACCGCGCTGCCCACTATGGCCTTACCGTCGAAGCCTACAAAACCAACAACATCTTGCAGGTCGAAGTAACCAGCCGGCAAGTCGCCGATCTCGTTGCGGCTATGTGTAGCCCCCTCTTTGCCGCTACCACCGGCGCCCAGTTGCCCATCGACGGCGGCAATGAGCGCGTGATCTAGAAAAACAGCCGTTGGGAGCGCAGGCATCCTGTCAGTATGCGGGTAGCCCATCCTCATTTCATATTCCCCTCGCCCCATTGTGGGAGTAGATCCGGGGATGAGAGGTGCCGGACGGGCTGCCCGCTCACCCCTCGCCCCATTGTGAGAGCAGGGCCGGGGATGAGAGGTACCGGGCGGCACGTCCGCGCTCCATCTGCTCACAGACAATCCGCTCCATCATACCTCTCAAGAACCTGAGAATTGCCATACATCAACTCGTTTTATTCTCTACAACATACCACTACCCATACCGCAGCGCACAGCAGATGCTTGTACTGCGTGATGAAAGGATTTTGATGCTATGAGGATACAACGTTTTACTCCATGGCTTTTCGGCACGCTTTTAGCTGCGATCATCATCATCGTACCGCTCGCAACGGTTGCCCAGCAGCGCATTCAATGCTTTGAAGAGACCGGCCAATGCATTCAGGGCGCTGTGCTGGAATACTGGCAGGCCAACGGCGGTCTGGCCGTCTTTGGCTATCCCATCAGTCCCGTCACCATCGCCACTGTGGATAACTGGACAGGTCCCGTCCAATGGTTTGAACGCGACCGGCTCGAAGATCATGGCGCGGACGGCGTGCTTGCTGGTCGCCTCGGCGCGACCCTGCTCGAACTTCAGGAACGTTCATGGTTTACCTTTCCCAGGGTCAACAGCGCCCCGCCTGGTTGCCGCTTGTTTGTCGAAACCGGGCACAGCCTGTGTGAGCCATTTCTCAGTACCTGGCTCAATGGCGGCGATTTGCAGCGCTTTGGTTTGCCGATTACCGAGCCGATGGAAGAGACGATTGGCGATTGGACCGGTACCGTGCAGTATTTTGAACGTCGGCGCATGGAACACCATGTCGAACTGGTCGGTATTCCGGTGTTGCTTGGCAACCTGGGCGAAGAAGTGCTCTTTTTTGACGAACGCTCCAGCCCATTGGCAAACTGCCCCACGACCGCAGCAGATATCTTGACCGAGCTACAACCACTCTATGAACAGGTAGCGCCAGCGTTACAAGAGGCTCTCGGCTGCGCAACCCTGGAAAAGGAACGCGATGTGCAAGCGTCATTCCAGTATTTTGAGAACGGCCTGATGATCTGGCTCAACCAGCAGACCACAACCGGTCCGCAGATTGATGCTGTTGTGGAGAGCGGCCCCTGGCAACGAACGTACCGCGACACTTGGACGCCCAACGACCCGGACACGCCCAATGTGACCCCGCCGCCGGGATTGTATCTTCCCCGTGGTGGCTTTGGCAAGGTCTGGCTCGACGATGTTGAGCTGCGTTCACAGATTGGTTGGGCTGTGCAAGAGCGAGAGACGTTTGATCGCGCCAGCGTTCAGCACTTCGACTATGGTCACATCGTCTGGCTGGACGGCGCTCAGGTGGGCTACGTCTTTGGGCCAGTGGAGAGCGATGTGCAGGAATTGCATTATCGCTAAAAACGCAGAAACAGCGGCGTTGGAGCGCGGGCGCGTTGGGATCGCAGGCATCCGGCCTGCATGCGGGATGAAACGTATCATACCAAATTCGGTTAATCGATGAACGCCATTTGGTATACCCTATCCACCGCACGGAGCGCCACCGCACCAGTGCCCTTTTGCTCGACCAGGTACGAAACGCCCTGCGTCGGGGTGGGACCGTAGGCGCGGCTTGCAGCCGCGTAATACCAAATTCGGGTGATCACTGGTATGCGCTTTGCTAGAACGCGGAGTGCCTGCTTTGGGGCGCAGCGTGCTGCGCCCCAAAGCAGGCTGCACGTCGTACCTCCGTCTGATACGTGCGTGCGGTCGTGCCGACCGCCGTGCGGCTACAAGCCGCCCCTACGTCTCAATATCGATGAACGCCATTTGGTCTGATACGTGCGTGCGGTCGTGCCGACCGCCGTGCGGCTACAAGCCGCCCCTACAGCGTAGGTAAGTGTGATATAAGGCCTTTTATGAGGGTTTACCTATCCTGTAGGAACACAGCACGCTGCGTCCCTACAGGATAGGTTGGTGTAATAAAGACTAGATATGAGGGAATGTATTATGCAGGTGTCGCTACAATCGCATGCAGAAAGTGATCAACGGCTTCGCACAGCCGATTGTGGCTGCCATAACTGATACGACAGTCATCTTTAAAGATATAGTCGTCCGCGCCCAGTTCCAACGCCTGTTCAACCGTCCGTACATCGTCAAAACGCGAGAGCATAATCACCGGAATCTTGCGTGTGCTTTTGCCACACTTCAGGCGCAGCAGCACCTGCAGACCATTGAGTGTGGGCAGATTGATATCGAGGAGAATCAGATCAGGTGGCGTTTCGTAGGCACGCTTCCAGGCGTCGCTGCCATCAGCAATCACATCGACTTTGTAGCCAGCACGCTGGAGCATTAGCTGAAACTGAAGCGCCTGGGTCGGGCTATCTTCAATCAACAAAATATCGGGGCTAGCAGCATTCATCACAAACCTCATCGTTTCTATGCTAACAACACACTTCAGTGTCTTTTTCTATCGATTAGTCTGGCCTTACAGCGGGTTTGTTCGATATTTTCCTGACACCAACCGGCCAGAACCAGAGGACGGGTTGATGACAGTGCTGCATCGGAGAAGAAACGCTATGAGCGACGACAACAGCACCTACCACCTGGTTATGGTTATGCAAACAAACAAACTCAGGACCAACAACGTTATGGTTGTATTGTACCCTACAGCGGCAGGGTTGGGTATAGGGAGAATCCCTGAGAGTGCTTGTGAAAAACCCTGAAATCGTGCGACACAGAGTCATAGCCATCGCTCAATCAACACGCTGCTGCTGGCGGTTTTGTTCATACCGTTCGGCAAAGGCCAGCACCGCAAACGCCTCAGCAATGTCATCCATATTGACCAGGCCCAGATACATCCCCTGCTCATACACCGCAACGAACCGCACACCGCGCTCACTCATCAGCTGACGCACCTCGTCGAGCGACTGACTGGCCTCAACCTGCATGACCTCGCGCTGCATAATCAGGGTCACATAGATATCGGGCACGGGCACCTCAATATCACGTGGTGGGTTTGCCAAGACGCGCAATACATCATCGCGCGTGATCACGCCAAGCAGGCGGTTGCCCTGTACCACGGCAAAGTCGGGCTGGTAGCTGGTGAGAATATAGTCGATGACCTTGCTCACGCGGTCACCAATCTGCAACGTCAACACATGGCGATTGTAGGCATCGCCCACACGGAGGGTGCTCAGCACCGTGCGAGCCTGTCCCTCTACCCGCTCCTGACCGGCACCAAAAAAGATAAAAGATGGCGATCAGAATCAGAATCGGGTTAAAAAACAGCCCGAACACACCGAGTATCACCGCGATCATCTGGCCCACTGTCGTGGTAATCCGTGTCGCTCGCGGCGCACCAATCACCATAGCCAGCACCGCCCGTAAGATGCGCCCGCCATCCAAGGGAAACGCGGGAATCAGATTGAACAGAAAGAGCGAAAAATTGGCAACGAGCAACCACTCGATCATCGTTATGAGCAGGGTGCGGTTGATGCCATCATACGAGCTTCTTCATCTACAATTACCAGGTTGCCTATGGTATTCGCCGCGATCAGCAGCCCAACCTCAATCATAACTACGATGATCAGATTCACTAGCGGCCCGGCAATGGCAATCAATAGCTCGTGCAGCGGCTTGCTTGGGTTGCGCTCTAGCAACGCGACACCACCCAGCGGCAACAGCAGGATCTCACGCACCGGAATACCAAAGCGCTGCGCTACAATGCTATGGCCCAGTTCGTGCAGCAACACACACACAAACAACAGCAGCATCATCACCGTCCAGAACACCACGCCGCCAATACCATAAGGAAATCCCCACAATATCCCAAACAACAGCACCATCAAGTAAAAAGAGACATGCAGTTTGATATCGATCCCGGCCACGCGAGCAATGCGATAGGACCATTTCATAGCTGTATCGGTGCTCCTTCTAGGGTATTGATGGGGCAATAAGTCCCCGCTGTAGTGCCACTAAGGCTGCTTGCGTGCGATTGGTGACGCCCAGTTTCTGGAAAATCTCGCTCAATCGATTGCCAACGGTCTTTTCTGACAGATGCAGGCGTGAGGCAATCGTGCGATTATCGCACCCCTCCGCCAGCAGCTGCAAAATCTCCCGCTCACGTTCGGTCAACTGCTCACTCGGATCTATCTCGGTGCTGAGTCGCCGAAATTCATCAAACATACGTGAAGTCAGGCCCGGATCAATGGCGGCTTCACCATGATAGACCCGCTCAATCACGCCAATCAGCTCCTCGGCATCGGCATCTTTGAGCAGGTACGCCCGTGCACCCGCTTTAATCGCTTCAAATAGATGCTGATCCTGGCGATACATCGTGAGCATCACGGTTTTTATTTCCGGGTGCGTCTGCGCCAGCTGCCGTGCCACCGCTACCCCATCCAGCTCGGGCATCTGAATATCGAGCAGCACAATATCGGGCGCTAGCGTCTTTACCTGCGCCAGCACCTCACGACCGGTAGCTGCTTCACCGACTACCTCAAATGCTGTTTTGCGCTCAATCAGTTCGCGCAAACCCTGACGAAACATGCGATGATCATCGGCCAACAATAAACGAACTCGTGACATCGGTTCTTCTCCCGTTTTTGTCGCGCTATCGGGACATATTTGCGAATTGCCTTGATCGTATCATACCTGATTCTGATGTCAGGGGCAAGCCACTGAACAAAATCAGATGCAACCTGGCTGCGATCAGGGGAACATTATACGAGCAAAAAGCGTTGTATCTACAGAATCCTGCGACCTTCTGGAGTAGGGTTTGGATTGCCAGCCCACCGAACGTGCTGTACAATGACCAGCGACGGCAAACACATTGGTTCACTCACATAATGCAAAGAAAGGAAAACACAACTTGAAGAACGTTTTGATCGTCGTTGGGGTGGTTGTGCTGATTGCTCTTGGTGTGGTCGGCTTTATCTTTTTCCGCCCACCGCAAGAGGCCAGTGCACCAATTGAGGCGCTGCCCCTGGACCTTGCCAGCCCAACGCCAGAAGAAGAGGAGAGCACCGAAGGCACGACCGACAACGGGTATGGCGAAGCAGAAACGACACCTGATGCGAGCAGCACGGCTGAACCGACCGAAACAACAGGCGATACGGGCGATACCGCCGAACCCACTGCCAGCGATGCAGAACCAGCTGCTGGTGAGCCGCTGCTGTTTGAAATTGTCCCCGCCGAGTCGCAGGCTCGCTTCCTCATCGACGAGGTCTTGCAAGGCGACCCGATCACCGTCGTGGGCAACACCGATCAAGTCGCCGGCCAGATTGCGATTGACCCCAACGACCCCACCGCATCGCAGGTCGGCACGATTCAGGTCAACGCGCGTACCATCACAACCGACAACGAATTTCGCAATCGGGCAATCAAAAACGTCATCCTCCAAACCGATGCCCACGAATTTGTAACCTTTGTGCCGACCAACATCAGCGGTCTGCCCGAAAGCGGCAGCGTTGGCGAAAGCTACACCCTGCAGATCACGGGTGATCTTACGGTTGCCGGCACCACCAACCCGATCACCTTTGACGCCACCGTGACACCGGTCAGCGAAGAGCGCATCGAAGGAAACGCATCAGCCAGCCTGCTCTACACCGACTTCAATCTCTTTATTCCTGATTCGCCATCCGTCGATACGGTTGCCGATGAGGTGCGCCTGGAACTGGACTTTGTAGCCGAACGCATATAATACCACCTGCCAGCCCGCATCCCAGCCCCTGAGGCCCTCACCCCAGACCCCTCTCCCACAAGGGGAGAGGGAGGATCGCTACCCCGCATCCCAGACCCCTCTCCCACAAAGGGAGAAGGAGGATCGTTACCCCTCATCCCCGACCCTTCTTCCATAAAGGGAGAAGGGAGACCGTTACCCCTCATCCCCGCCCCTTATCCCACAAAGGAGAGAAGGGGGATCGCGTCCATGGAGACTCCCCTCTCCACGTGGGAGAGGATCCGGGCTCTCAAGGGTAGGTTTTTTGGTTTAGACATTGGCTCATACCAAATTCGGGTGGGCGCAGCACGCAGACGCTCCTACAGATCGCACTTGGAGCGCCTGATTTGTAGGGGCGCAGCGCGCTGCG
>JAAURD010000111.1 GCA_012034075.1 Chloroflexaceae bacterium
CTCTACCTGGGTTGGAATGCCTGGGATGGCCGACCCGGGGGAAGCACGAAGAAAGTAACCTACTGGCGCGGACAGCGCATTGAGCTGTCTAACGACCGCCCACCGCAGGCACCATCGTGGCAATCACTTGCACCCGTGTTAGTCTATCTCCTGCTTGGGACAGCGCTGTTTCTGGGTGGTCTGGTCGTTATGCTGCAACATATCTAAACCAGCCTGCATTTCTTCTGTGCGCAGCGCATGATAGAGAAGCGACCACCCTTGTTCAGTGTGAACAAGGGTGGTCGCTCTTGATTTGATACGACACGTTGTGCAGGAAACCAGGTTACTGTGTTGGCACGTTGGCAACGAAACCTGGTTCAACCAACACCTGACGTTCAACCAGGTGCTCATCGGTAATCGGGTGTTTTACCACAACATAATAGAGACCGGGATCAACATCAACTTTGCCAAACCAGCCATCGGGTTGTGCGCGTACATCACCCACCCAGACACCATTTCTGATCAGCCCCACAAGTGCATTGGGTATGGTGACCCCATTGGCATCGGTGGCAATGCCTTGAATATGTCCCTTCGTCGGGTTTGTAATCCAGGGCCATTCAGGGGCCTGCGCTGGTGAGGCAAAAACGGTTGAGCGCAGCAGATCCATAAACTGCCGTCGGCCTTCAAAGGTCGTGCCAATCATCGGCGTATTATAATCATAAAGCGCAATCCCTGGTAGTACCCGTCCCGCTTCATCCGGACTCAACGCGCGGTTAATCTGATCCAGGTTTTGCTGGGCAGTATTGAGCCATGCACCGTTACCTGGCACAATCGCTCGATTATAGGCATGTTGGCGATCAAAAGCGAGCCATTGATCGAACCATGCACGGTGCTGTGGCACACCTTCCTGGAAGTAATGCATGGGTACCGCAAAGTCGATAATGCCCTCTTCCAACCACGCTCGCCAATCCTGGAACAATGTGCTATAAGCCGCCGAGTTTTGCCAATCGCCCTGGTTGCCATTGCCACCCCAGGTAATCGCAGCCATACTCACTTCAATAGTTGGGTCAATCTGCTTGATACGAATGTACAGCCGCCGCACTAGGTTCGTGATCGCATCACGACGCCACTGCCCCCAGAGCCAGTCGTGTGGCAGCGGGCGGTAGGTGCTGGGCAAACCATGGGCTTCGCGGAAGCGTGACAGGCTGGCACCATTGTAGCCATAGCTCACATCACCATAGCGAATAAAGTCATAGTGAACACCATCAACCGTCGGATAGTTTTTCAGCATATCCTGAACAATCATCTCCATATAAGGAGCGACCGCCGGATGACCAAAATCGAGGCCGCCAATCTGGTTGCCATAATAATCGGCCGTTGTCCATGGATCTGCGGTGCCTGGCCCATGATGGGTACAGACATGCTGGGGATGACCACGCTGGTCATTGCCTTGACAGACGACCGAGATCACCATCCAGGCATGCACTTTGAGATTTGCCGCATGGGCTTTTTCTAAGAGATAGGCCAGTGGATCAAAGACTTCCGCCGGAGCTAGATTGGGATGACGAAACCGCGGCTCGATGCTCCGGTTAAACATGGCATCGCCATGACGGCGCACCTGGGCAATAATCGTATTGGCATTTGCCCGTACCATATTGTTCACCAGTTCATCGATCTCCTGGGGCGTATGCAGCCCAACCTGACCGTTTTCTACCCAAATAGCACGCATCTGCATATTACCGAGGCCAGGTGGTGGCGCATCTGGTGCATGAACGGGTTGTTCTGGTGCTGGCGGTGGTTCATCCGGTGGGTTCTCTGCTGGTGCTGGCTCTTCTTCGGCCGGTGTATCAGGGGGTTGTTCATTTTCAGGGGCCGGGGCAGTCTCCTCATTTGTAGGTTCTTCAGGCGGTTGTTCGCTTTCGGGCGACGGTGCAGATTCTTCTTCAGGCGACGATTCCGGTGGTTGTTCGCTTTCGGGCGCCGGCTCCGCCTCTTCATCAGTAGGTGGTGGTTCGATGGGTGTAACCGGACTCAGCGGTTGTAGTGGTTCAACTTCCGGGAGATCATCAGGGTTTAATGGAATAAGCGGATCCTGAGCCTGAACACTGTCGTGTGTCATAAACGGCAACGATGGTACGATCAGCGTGAACAGGCCGACCAGCAAGATCAGTCGGACAAACAGCAGACGGCGCCGTGGCCGCGAGGGCTTCATGGTTGACATAACATCCTCCTCTTGGTGTCAACAAGACACATGGATTTTACTCGGTTCATCAAGGTGATGCGTTCCCAATCTCGATACAGCGCATCACAACAACACATTGTCGGGCAATCGCACGCAAAGGCCAAACAGAGAGTTCACGTATCTTACTCCCTTTCGTGGTTTAGCCTGGTAACACAGTATACCATACGATAGATATACTGAACAATAACACCCCGATCTGGTATGCTTTCTGGTTCATTGACTGGTCTTTGTGCATGCTTCATGGTCAGAGTTGTCGTATTATTGCAAGCATACAGAAAGATCATTGGGACATGTTCTGTTTCAGCCCGAATGAATTTCTATTATACACGAATTTACGAATGATGTACAGTCGGTAACTGTTCTGCTCTGATGGGAGAGGTGTGGTATATAAAGGCGCTAGCAACCTGGTATTTTTGTATTTGAGCCTGGTACTTCAGGCCCAATCGCCGCCTCCCGGATGGCAAGCTATTTTCACCTGAGTCACAAGGGGAGAACGGGAACAGGCGTTATCCTACGTAGTGGCCTTCAGACCCAGGTGCTGCTCTTTGTACCAGCCAGCGATTCTGCCGTTCATCTATGTGCCAATTGGACGAAACCCTGCTACTGCTTATCGTAGGATCGATGGTCGTTCAACTCGCCCGAAAAAATATGGTATAATGACGCCCAGAGAACAAGAACCCGATGCAATGTAGCAATCAAGAGCGTATCATGTTCTGTCCATGTTCGCTTCTTTAGCAGCGACGCTCCACGCAACCGTTGTGTGGAGCTATTGGTGTTCGTTTACCATGGAAATTAGGATAATGCATCGTGATTGTACGAGAGTCACAGAATACCCAACCGGTTGCCTCGGTCTTTAGCAATTACCAACTCGATGAGGCCTATGATGATATGTTTACCTCCACTGGTACCCCACGTCAGCATTATCAGGCCCTCTATCAACGCCTGCTTGAGTTGCCCCCGGCCGAACTGCGCCGCCGCCAGCAAGCCGCCGATATGGCGTTTTTAAGCCAGGGTATCACCTTTACGGTGTATGGCAATAATGAGGGCACCGAGCGCATCTTCCCCTATGATTTGCTGCCCCGCATCATTACGAGCGATGAGTGGTCTACCATTGAGCGTGGCCTGACCCAGCGTATCACCGCATTAAACCTCTTTCTTAAGGACCTGTATCACGATGGCTACATCCTTAAGGATAAGGTGGTGCCCCGCTCACTGATCTATAGTTGCCATCACTTTCGGCGCGAGATGATTGGCCTGCGGGTGCCCCGTGATACGTACATTACGGTGGTCGGCACCGACCTGGTGCGTCTACCTGATGGAACGTTTGTGGTGCTGGAGGACAATCTGCGCGTACCCAGTGGTGTTTCGTATATGCTGGCAAATCGCCAGGTGATGAAAAACGTGCTGCCCCGCCTCTTCAGCAGCTATGAAGTCTCGCCGATTGACCATTATGGGCAGGCATTGCTGGCAACCCTGCGCTCCATTGCGCCGCCCCATTGTGTTGACCCGACGATTGTCCTGCTCACACCCGGCGTCTACAACTCGGCCTATTTTGAGCATACCTTTCTGGCCCGCCAGATGGGCATCGAGTTGGTCGAAGGGCGTGACCTGCTGGTGCATAACAATTTTGTGTATATGCGCACCACCGCCGGCTTGCGTCGGGTCGATGTCATCTATCGGCGCATTGATGATGATTTTATCGACTCGCTGACCTTCCGCTCGGATTCGATTCTGGGTGTGGCCGGTTTGCTCAATGCCTATCGCGCCGGCAATATCGCTCTGGGCAATGCCATTGGCACCGGTATTGCCGATGATAAAGCAGTCTATGCCTATGTACCAGAGATTATCCACTACTACCTGGGAGAGGACCCGATTATCCCCAATGTAGAAACCTACCGCCTGGAGCTTGCATCTGATCGGAAATATGCCCTGGAAAACCTGGATAAACTGGTCGTCAAAGCGGTAGGCGAGTCGGGTGGTTATGGCATGCTCATCGGCCCGCATAGCACCGCCAGCCAGCGCGAAGATTTCCGCCAACGTATCCTGCACAACCCGCGCAACTATATCGCCCAACCCACCCTGCTCATTTCACGCGCACCTTGCTTCACCTCGGGCCATGTCGAACCGCGCCATGTCGATCTGCGGCCTTACATTCTCTATGGCGACAAAATCACTATTGTGCCTGGAGGCCTGACCCGCGTGGCTCTGCAACGGGGGTCGCTGGTGGTCAACTCATCGCAAGGTGGCGGGAGCAAGGATACCTGGGTGCTCCACGATGGCAAACGTTCTGCGTATTAGAAGGAGCCATGCCCGATGCTTTCACGTGTTGCTGATAGTCTCTACTGGATGAGTCGTTACCTGGAACGGGCTGAACATACCGCCCGTCTGCTCGATGTGAACCTGCACCAGATGCTGGATGAAAACCCCGGCTCCACCAGCAGCGCTGGGAACGGGTGCTCACCAGCATCAATATGCCGCTGCCCACCACCGATAAGGATGCCTATAATCTGACCCGCACGATCACCTTCGACCAGAATAATCGCGCCTCGATTCTGGCATGCATTGTAGCAGCGCGGGAAAATGCACGTCAGGTGCGTGAGCAGATTAGCACTGAAATGTGGCAGCAGCTTAACCGTTTGTATCTGTATGTCAAACGGATGAGCAAGAGCAAAACCTGGCGCAGCCAGCCGCATGAGTTTTTTCAATCGGTCAAAGAGGGTTCACATCTGTTTCAGGGGATCACTGACTCGACCATGAGCCACAATGAGGGGTGGCAGTTTATTCAAATTGGTCGCTCGATTGAGCGAGCCAGTACTTTGGCAACGCTGCTGGATCATCATTTTGATTCGGCCGATTCCCTCGACTATCTCATCTGGGTTGATCTGCTCAAATCCTGCACCGCGTTTGAGGCGTATTGTAAAGTGTATACCGCCGATATCAAACCATTACGGATCGCCGAGTTTCTTATTCTCAATTCAGCATTTCCGCATTCTATTCGCTTTTCGATAGACCGCTTGCAGATAGAGCTGCAAGAGATTGCCCGCGTCACGGGGATGCGCAGTGCTAGCCGTGCCGAACGCTTAGCCGGTCGCTTACGCGCATCGCTCGATTATGCGCTGGTCGATGAGATTATGGCCCAGGATTTGCATACATTTCTGCAAAATATTCAGCGTGAATGCGGGCAAATTCATACCGCAATTCAAGACATGTATATCGTGTATCCGGTTGAGACGTCTCTGGATCAGTCACTTGTGGTGGCATTTAGTCAGAGTCAGCAGTAACGCTTATATGTATTACTCTATTCGCCATTTGACCCGATTTCGCTATAGTGCAGCGATCAGCGAGAGTATGATGGAAGTGCGTATGCAACCACGCACCGAAGACCTCCAACGCTGCCTCGAATTTCGCCTGTTTACCGAACCCACCAGCCAGGTCATGTCATACATCGATTACCTTGGCAATACGATTCACAATTTTAGTGTGCCCGGTCGACACACCAGCCTGACCATTACGGCTGAAGCGCTGATTGAGGTTATCCCTCCGCCAGTGCGACCAGTGGCGCTTTCCACGGATGATTGGCAGAAGCTCGATCTTCTGACCGCATCTGATGATTACTGGGATATGCTGCATCCCAGTCGTTTTGCTCACCCTAGCTCTCTGCTGGAGCAATTTGCACAGAAGCATGGCATTACGCGTGATGCCGATCCAATGACCATGTTGATGCACATCAACGATATTATCTACAATGCGTTTGAGTATGTGCCGATGAGTACAACGGTCGATTCCCCCATTGATGATGCTCTGCGTGATCATAAAGGGGTGTGTCAGGATTTTGCACATATTATGATTACGCTGGTACGTGGTCTAGGTATCCCCTGCCGTTATGTTAGTGGCTATCTCTTCCATCGCACCGAGGATCATGACCGTTCTGAAGAGGACGCAACCCATGCCTGGGTCGAGGCGATGCTCCCCAATCTCGGCTGGATCGGCTTCGATCCAACCAACAATCTGATCGCAACCGACCGCCATATTCGCACAGCGGTGGGACGTGACTACGCCGATGTTCCCCCCACTCTGGGCGTCTTTAAAGGCGATGCTGATAGTGAACTTGATGTTGGCGTCAAGGTTTCACCACGCCAGGCGACCATCCCTGAAGATATTGTGCTGCTACCAGTTATTCCCTGGCCGCCACCGGGCAGCGATATGGAACAAGAAGAAGACGATCAGCGACAGCAGCAGCAGTAGAAGCGATCTAAGCGTTGAAGCACAAAGCGCAGGCATCCTGCCTGCGCTCCATCCGAAAGCATACGATTTCACCGCGCCAACGCTTGCGTCGCACCGAAGAAGGACACGACCCGCTGCGGTCGTCCCGACCGCTGTGCGGCTGCACGCCGCACCTACATCGCTTTGCGCTTCAACGCTGTTGTTGGCGTTTTGCTGTGTTTTGTCCTTCTAACAATGCAGTAGCAACCGTGCTGTTCACGGGCATCGAGAAAAGATACCCCTGACCGTAATCACACTGAACCTGACGCAGATAGACCAACTGCGCGGTGGTTTCAATCCCCTCAGCCACAACCTGCTTGCCCAGGGTATGACTCAGCGCCGCAATGCTCTGGGTAATCGCCGAACTTTCATCATCGCTCGTCACCGTGCTGACAAACGCCCGATCAATTTTCAGCGTCTGTATTGGGAAGCGATGCAAATACCGCAGCGAAGAGAACCCAGTGCCAAAATCGTCAATGCAAAGATGCACACCGATATCACTAAGGTGCTGCAGGGTCGCCATCGTCTCGTCGTTCTGGTCCATCATTACATTTTCGGTAATCTCCAGTTTGAGGCTGGCTGGGGTCAATCCGGTTTCGCGCAGCGTCCGCTCAATCTGAGTCAACACATCGCGTTGCATCAGCGTCTTGACCGACATATTCACATTCACGGTGAGGGGCTGGGTCTGCGGAAAAAGCGTTTGCCAGACACAGATTTGCTCACAGGCTTTACGCAACACCCAATAGTCAAGCGCAACAATAAGGCCGGTCTCTTCAGCAACCGGGATAAAGACCGATGGGAAGATCAGACCTGATTGGGGATGTTGCCAGCGTGCCAGTGCTTCAAACCCGGCAATGTGGCCGGTGGCAAGGTCGATAATGGGCTGGTAATACACACACAACTCGTCATGTTCCAGCGCATAGCGCAGGGCCACCTCAATATGTAGTCGCTCCAATGCCTTCTGGCGCATGGCCTTGTCGAAGACGACACAGGCATTGTTGCCCTGGGCTTTGGCCTGTTGCAAGGCTGAGTCGGCATCGCGCAGAATATCATTGGGTTCAACATAGGCTGTCGAATTGAATGCAATACCAATGTCGGCAGTGGTATGCACATGATAATCATACAATGCGACCGGAATAGCCAGCACCTGTTGAATGGTCTGGGCCAACGTGGTAGCATCGGTGATATCGTGAATGGGATCCATGAGGATCATAAATTCATCACCACTGAACCGTGCCAGCAGATGACCAGGTCGTAGACACGCCTCAATCCGGCGGGCAACAATGCGTAATAACTCATCACCGGCAACATGCCCCAGGCTATCATTGATCAGACGGAAATGGGCCAGATCAAGAAAGAGCACAGCAAACTGATGGTCGTTTTGATCGTACTCGTCATGTGCCATCATCTGTTCGAGGCGCTTGAGAAACCAGGTGCGGTTCGGCAAACCCGTGAGGCTATCATAAAATGCCTGGTACCAGAGCTGCTCTTCGGCTGCTTTGTGCTCGGTCACATCGCGAAACAGCACCACCGCACCGGCTATCTGGCCCTGTTCCATAATAGGCGTGCTGATATATTCTACCGGAAATGATGTGCCATCTTGGCGCCAGAAGACCTCATCAGTTATCTGGTGGATTTCGCCACGGTGAAGAGTATGGCAAATGGCACAGCACGCTGCAGCATTCTGCTTCTCACAGACACATGTAGGATTGAAGAGTTGGTACAATGATTGTCCCTGTAATTCCTCAAGGGTATACCCAACCATCTGGAGTGCAGCCGGGTTGGCAAAAGTCGTCATACCATTGGTATCGATACAAGAATACCCTCTCCTGCCGATTGCAGAATGAGCTCATACTGGTGCTGCAATCGTTCAAAGGCAGCCGCCAGGTCTTTTTGTTCGGTCACATCGATAGCGGCAATCTGAAGTGCTTGCTTCTGCTGGTAGCGTGTGAGCGTTGCGGTTATCTTAAGCGTGCGGATCACGCCATCTTGTCGGATGATCCGATATTCGCCGTGATGCGATACCAATGGCCCAGACAGCATCGTTTGCAATGCTTGCCATAACATTGGACGATCATCAGCATGAACCAGGCCAGCAGCCTCGGTCGAGGTCATAGCGATCAGAGCAGCTATCGGATAGCCCATAATTTCGGCCTGAGCCGTGTTGACAAAGGCAATGCGGCAATCTTGCACAATCGTAAGGCCCTGGAGCGAATGATCAACGAGTGCCTGATGCGCTTCTTCCATCTGTTGCTGGTGGGTAATATCGGTGGTAATGCTGCCCGTGGCATAGACATTGCCAGCATCATCGGCAATCGGGAAGGCCGTGCGACGATAGGCATGCGCATGTCGGCGGTGGTTCATCACAAATTCGGCCTCAATGGGGGCGTTCTGAGCCAGTACCATTTGATCATGGGTCGTAAGACGATGGGCTGTCTCTGGATCGAAGAGGTTTTCGCTGGTCTTCCCCACCAGTTCATCAGAAGCTAATGACCAGTGTTCACACACCCGCCGATTGACCATGATAATACGACCGTTGAGATCACGGACAAGCATCATCGCCGGTGAATGATCCAGAAATCCCTGGAGCAGCGCTTGATTCTGTTTGAGGGACTCTTCGGCATGTTTGCGTGCGGTGATATCCTGAGCAGCACCATAGAGCCGCACGACCCGTTCTTTGTGCTCATCCCAGATGGGGCGCGCATAGTCACGTAACCAGCGGACATCGCCATGGTCTGTGAGCAAGCGCAATTCTGAGATGGCGGGTTGCCCAGAGAGCAGCAATTGGAGGCGCTGTTGGAGCACATTGGTATCATCGTGATGAACGGGACCAATCCAACCATAGGCAGTGTTGCTTGATGGTGAAGCACCATTACCATTGCAGGAATGGGTATAAGGCGTAGTCATCCATTCACAGATAAACTGACCATCCGGTTCGATCCGAAATGCATAGGCACAATCGGAAATAAGTTCAGAGATCATGCGGTAGCGCTCCTCGCTTGCACGGAGTGCCAGTTCAATTTGTGCACGTGAATCTATCGCCTGTTGGAGTTGCTCATTGACCTGTGTGAGTTCGCTGGTGCGTTGCCGCACGTGTCCTTCAAGATCATGGTGCGCTTTGCGCAAGGCCATTTCAGCTCCTTGTTGTGCCGTCACATCATGAACGATAGAGAAGAGCAGGGTATGATCCCAGAGGTCAATCGGACCTGAAAAGACCTCAACATCACGTATATCACCAGAGGCAATGCGATGGCGAAAGCGAAAAGAGCCACGCTGCTCGGCAGCTGCGAGGTGCATTTCGCGCTGTACCTGTTCTGCAGGGAGCATATTGATATCGAGGATGGACATGCTGCGGAGTAGGGTCAATGAATACCCATAAAAAGCACATGCGGCTGGATTGGCATCAACGATCTTGCTGCTTTTCGGATCTATCAGCAGTTTGATTGCACTACTCTTTTCAAAGAATGCCACATAGAGCGCATCCTGCCGATTACGTACAATGCGTAATCGTTGACGGATATCATCCAGTTCTCCCGGTACCGTGCCAGTTGTATCCATTAAAAAGAGACCATTCATCACAGACACCCCTTAGCAAAAAGCCTGTGCGCTCTCTTTGCTCTCTGTGAAAGCCTATTTGAACAGGGGTACACATAAGTCAGTTTCTGAGGTACTGCTCCGTTGCTTCAGGCTTCACTCCTTATGGGCGAATCGCTATCATCCATATTACCGTGCGACGATAACGATATATCATTACCATGGTGTTGTTATACCGCTTTACATTCAGTATATATGCCAAAGATCAGTCTGTCCATCGGGAAACATACTGGTATTCCCAGGGAAAAGCTACTAGATTGATACCACCTGGCATATCGCTTTTCTGCTCAGAACCCTTTTCTGTTCGTTTATTGCTGTTCTCGTGTTTCAAAATGCTGTTCTATGCTCTTAAAGTGCTATGGTCACGGGTTTCTGTGTCAACCACATCCGTAGCTTTAGCTCCATCATCTGTGATTCACGATGAATATCTACCTCATCAACGAGTAAGTGTAACTCTGGCAAATCCCAGGGGTCTGTCGTCTGAACAATCAGACGGGTATGGTCAGTATCGGCAGCAAAGCACAGCACCTCAAGTGCCGCGCGTGGAAGTGTATCCAGAATCTTGATGGCAAACTGAATCTGGCGGTAGTTCGTGAGGAGCGCCCGTGCCAGCGTGCTGATAGCAGTCGTCACTTTTGCCTGACGCGAGATATGCAATCCGGCTTTACGTGCATATTCGCGTACAGTGTGGCGAACCTGAACAATATCAAGTTCATTATGGATGGTGATAGATGCAGCTTCCCCAGCGACCTGCATCACTTCTTCCTTTCTGGTCGGATGACCGTCTGAATCCGAGACGAACGGACCTCCCCCAATGAAACGCTGTGTTCTTCAACACATTTTTGGCTACGCTTACGAATAAGCGTCAACACTGGTCAGTTTATTCCAGACTGACGTGTTGCATTATGCTCCTAAATATTCATGATACTGATAGTTGGGTTTTATGCTAGCTTGAGGAGGTGAGATTTGGATAGAGGATCGGGTGATTTTTCTCACTTTATCTCTGAGATAGGTGGGAGACCCCTTCGGGGCTGCATAGAGCGCGAACGTCCCGTCCGCATGCCGGCAGGATGCCTGCGCTCCAACGTTGCTCCCAAGGTGATTCTGAGGTGAAAAGCGTGCGTGGAATGCATCGTGGTCTGTTGGGAAAGGGGGACGCAGTGCGTTGCGGCCCCACTGAGAACGGTGATACGGTACGGTCGCATCACGGTATCAGTCATCATCATGATCATGACTGGTTGTAAGAGCGGGTGAAAGCTCCGGGTTGATCAACATATAGCTCTTGCCTTCGGCTTTAAGAAAGTAATTGCGGTCGGTCTTTTTACGCAAATTCTGGATATGTGATTTAACCAGGCTATACGCATCATCTTCTTCGGCATCAAGGCCATGCGTGTAACGCACAATATCACAGCAATGACATTGTTTGCCAAGATGCTCGGCCAGATAACACAGAAGCGCATATTCAATCGGTGTGGTACGGATGGGTTGCTGACCAAACCAGACATCATGACGTGAGTGACCAATCGTGAACTTTCCTATCTGCATGCTCTGGTGTATGCGTGGCGAGGGTGGTCCGGATGAAGGCATAGGAGCGGGTATATCAGATGGTGTGGCTGCCGATCCTTTCGGGATAGTGCCCATTAAGATACTGGCGGCCTGCTGCAACTGTTGTTCGGCCTGATGCCGCCGAACCGCGCCACTCACACAAGCAAGCAGTTGCTCCGGTGAACACGGTTTCAGTAAGTAATCATAGGCCCCACTACGCAGTGCTTCGATGCAGCTTTCGAGAGAACCATGACCGGTGAGCAAAATGACTGCTGGACGGTAGTTCATCTGCCGGGCCGTATGCATCACTTCTAACCCGTCAACCGCCTCCATGACAATATCGGTCAATACGACATCAAACACATGGGCCTCGATCAGGTCAATCGCGGCCTCACCACTACTGGCACGGGTCACACGATACCCCTCGTATTCGAGGCGATAGGCAATTTTGCGCAAGGCATCATGGTCATCTTCGACCACCAGAATATGCGCATCCATAGACTCCCCCTTTCCATGTGTCAGGTCGTCGTCTGTTTCCTGATGCTCTCTCCCCTTCAGGACAAACTGCTGATACTGGATCATGATGCTTTCTCTTCGGATAACGGATGTACTGGTAAGGTCACCGTAAAGGTACTGCCCATACCGACGCTACTTTCCACATGAATGTTGCCATGATACTGCGTGATAATCTGTTTACTAATCGCCAGCCCCAGACCAGTGCCCTCGGAATTGGTCGTAAAGAAGGGATCAAAGATACGGTTGTGTAATACCGGGTCGATACCACAACCATTATCGATACATGCAATCGTTATCCACGGTCCTTCATATGGTTCACTCGTTTTATTGAGCAATGGGTGTTGCTGGTGCATTGCCGTCTTAATACGCAGGAGACCACCATCAGGCATCGCCTGAACTGCATTCATCATCAAGTTGAGTAAAACCTGCATCAGTTCATCACTGCGGCCCATGAGCTTTGGCAATGACGGATGTAATGCACATTCAATAACAATACCCTGATCTCGCATCCATTTTCCAATCAATAACAAGACCCGCTCAATCAAAACATTCATGTATACCGTCGTATATCTGGTAGCATTGGGACGGTAGAGGTCGAGTAACTGATGCACAATACGAGCGATCCGTTGGATTTCGACACGTGCCTCTTGCAAGCAGACATGGCGTTCACGACCAGGCGCAATCTGGGCCATCTCAAGCGAGAAATCGAGTGACTGGAGCGGCGTGTTAATCTCGTGGGCAACACTGGCCGCGAGGCGACCATTGGCGGCGAAGCGCTCATTTTCAATGACCCGCGCCTGCAGTTGCAAATGTTCGGTGATATCGGTCACCAGCACGATGCACTGTTCGGCATGCGCCATGCCACTCGCTTCGAGCGGAATGCGCTGCATCTCAAGAATCCGGGTGCGCCCATCAGAGGTTTCATATCGACATCGTTGCGGACAGCTGTTGGGACAATGTGCCGACTCGGAAGCGATTGGCACCAGGTGTGTCACCAACATATGCCAGGGCCGACCAATCAGTTCATCTGGTGTGCTATCAAACAGCGTTGCTAGGGTGCGATTGACAATCTGTATTGTTCCTTCATGGTCAAGTAAGACCAGGCCATCTTGCAGCCCATCAAAGAGTGACCGAAAGAGATTGCGGCTCTGCTGAAGATCGTGGTTGAGTTGTTCCATTTCATAATAGGTCCGTTTGAGCCGTCTTTCCGCCAGTTTGCGTTCGGTAATATCCTCATGAGATACTACCACATAGATACCATCCGGATGGACCATTCGTGTGATGTGGCCAATAAACCAGCGTTCTTTATCTGGTGAATGGCAAGGATATTCAAGGAGAAAGGTATCACGCTCTCTTTTAAGAACTGATCGGAGGCCCTGTGCAAAGGTTGCTGCTTCTTCAGAACACTCACCATCGGCATTGTCACAAACTTCAAGATAGTTTGCTCCCTCGGCAATATTGTTACTCACCGGTGGATTCGATTCCGCAAAGTCACGCCATGCCTGATTGACTGTGATAATTGTGCCCTGCTTATCAAGCACTGCAATATGGCTGGATAGTGCATCGAGAATGCCCTGTTTAAAACGTTCACTGGAGGCCAGCGCCTGTTCGGTGCTACGTCGTGTGCCAATCTCTTCTACACTTGTTATTCTTAATTGAGGATAATCAGTACTCTTATGCAACAGCCAACAATGCACACATACCCAGATAATCCTCCTATTTTTGTGGATATACCGTTTCTCCAGCGTATAGGAGTCCCGTTTACCCCCCACTATCGCTTGGATGAACGTCTGTTCAGGCACGATATCATCGGGATGTGTTATGTCATTGGTAGACATCTGAGCCAGTTCATCGTGGGTATAACCCACCAGGGCTTGAAATGCGCGGTTCGTTAATACCAGCTTTCCTTCAGTTGAAGTAACCGCAATACCCACATGCGACAGTTCAAAAACCGATCGAAAGAGTGTCTCATCCAATGGTATTGCCTGCGTTGCTTGTTGCGCTGGTTCAACCCGTAGACGCTGCACTTCGGCTTCGAGCTGAGCAACACGCTGGCGCAAACGTCCTATTTCCTCTGTCTCGGTATAACTCGATATCATCTTTGATAGGATCTCCCTGTTTCTTGTTGCTCTCTCCAGTCTATCATGAACCAGTCTCAAAAATGGTATAATCTTCTCCCGGGATAATCGAAGCAGAGAGGAGAGACGAGACTGTGGCTGACCTGACCGATGAACAGTGGGAACGGCTGGCACCGTCCATTCCGGTGGT